>DATFGD010000515.1:0-5301 GCA_035249725.1 Burkholderiales bacterium | reverse complement strand
CAGGCCTCGAAATGTGGCTCAATATGCTGGCGGCACTGCGCGGGGCGAAGCTCCTGCGCGTAAAGGGCCTCGTCAACGTCGAAGGCAAGCCGGTCGCCGTTCATGCCGTGCAAACGCTGATCCACGAGCCGGTCGTGCTCGAAAACTGGCCCGACGAAGAGCGCCGCTCGCGCCTCGTGTTCATCACGCGCGACATGGCGCGCGCGGAGATCGAGGGGACGCTTTCGATGCTCTCGTTGCGTCCAGAATCCGGACCGCCCGCGCGCGCGCTGGATCCCGAGACTTACGCCCGGTTCCTGGCGGCGGCGAAAGCGTTTCGCTGACTGACGCGGATTCGCCTTGACACCCCATGCAGGACTAATTTAGTTTTCGGGATTCCGCCGCGAACGCTTGCACTCAACATCGAGACGCTGCGGCACAGCACACCACACCACACAGCAGGAGTCCACCGTATGCAGGGCATGCAGGCGCCGGAAGAGAAGGGCGCACTCACGTACATCAAGGGCGGCGCACTGATCGACGGCAACGGCGGCGCGCCGCTCAAGGACCCGGTGATCGCGGTACAGGGACGCCGCATCAAGCAGGTCGGCACGCGCGATGAACTCAAGATTTCGCGCGACGCAACCGTCATCGACGCCGGGCGCTGCACGCTCATGCCGGGGATGATGGACCTGCACATCCACACCTCGATGTTCAACTGCATGACCTTCCACAACCACCGGGTCGCGCAGTTCGAAATCATGCCGCACCTGCAGCAGATGTATGCGCTCTTCCACGCGCAGCTCTGCTTCGACATGGGGTTCACGACGCTGCGCGATCTCGGCATGAATTCCAGCCGCGGGCTCCTTACCAACGAGCTGTGCGCGGTGCGCGATGCGATCGACGCCGGCATCATGGAAGGCCCGCGCATGCTGATCGGTGGCTTCACCACGATCACCGGTTCGCACCTGGATCTCATCCAGCCGCGCGCGATGCCGCGCTTCGGCTTCAACACTGCCGACGGCCCGTGGGAACTCCGTAAACTCGCGCGCACGAACCTGCTTGCCGGTTGCGACGTCATCAAGACCTGCGCCTCGGGCGGCGGCGGCACCGACAAGGAAGAACCGGACATCCGCAACATGACGCAGGAAGAACTCGACGCGATCGTGGACGAAGCACACGCCTTCCACAAGACCGCGGCGGTCCACTGCTTCACGACGCAAGCTCAGCGCATGGCGCTGAAAGCGGGCGCCGACACCATCGAGCACATGGTGTTCAATGACGACGAGACCATCGATCTGATCGCGGAGTCGGGAACGCCGGTTACGCCGACCCTCTCGCATCGCACGGATCACGCGATACAACTGCGGCGTGAGCACGGCACCGCAGAATTCGTGCTGCGCAAAATGAAATTTCTGCAGCCGCACTGCTTCGAGACGTTTCAGAAGATGTACAAGGCCGGCGTGAAGATCGCGATGGGGACCGACATGGGCTTCGAGCCGGACATGGGCAGCAACGGGGCCGAGCTCGAGATTTACGTCAAGCTCGGCATGAAGCCGATGGACGCCATTCTCAGTGCGACGCGCAACGCTGCGCAGGCGATCAAGCTCGGCAACGATCTCGGCACGATCGAGCCGGGCAAGCTTGCCGACATCGTCGCGGTGGATGGCGATCCGCTCAAAGACATCGCCTGCCTGCAGAAGAAGGAAAAGATCCAGGTCGTCATGAAGGAAGGCCGGGTCTATGCCGACCGTCGTCCGGGCATGAGCAAGAGTGTCGTCAACGCCCGGGCGGGCGACTGGAAGATCATCGATTACCTATGAGCCGCAGAAGCGCGGCCGAACAACGAGGAACGGGAGAAACGAAATGGCTGCAGTAAAAAAACTCGCGACGCGTAAAGCGAGCACCAAGACGGCAGGCGCAACCAAGGGTGGCGACGGCAAGTATCACTTCAAGCTGGCCGGTCTCAAGAAGGTCGAAGCCGGCACCGGGTATTCGACCTCCCACGGCGGCGTGGTGGAGGGCAAGCGCATGCTGGTGGGCTACATCCACAAGCCGCGCGGAACCGGCTCGCGCATGCACAGCCACAAGAACGAGCAGTTCAATTACGTCGTGCGCGGCACCCTGTTGGGTTCGGTCAATGGCAAGCGAGTAGTCGCGCCGGCGGGTACCCTCGTCTACATTCCGGCGAATGCGCCGCACACGCTGGTCGCCTCGCCGGATGACGAGGACGTCATTTTCCTCGCGATCAAGGATCTCTCGCAGGGCATCATCGGACGAGCGGTGGACGGCACCATGACCGGCCCGCTGTACCTCAAGGGATTCGAGCCCAAGTCGAAAGCCCGCTCGCGCGCCTGATTACCTGGGACTGCGCTTTGGCGCCCGGCACCCGCGTCGCTCCGGGCGCGTGCTATCGTACGGAGACGCCCGCGCCGTGGGGACACGACGAGCATCATACAAGCGCGGGACAATGCATCCCTAACGGCACGCGAGAGGAGGAAACACCATGGCGATATTACGCATTCTTGCCGCGTCGGCCGGCATCGGCTTTCTGATGGGCGCCGGCGGCGCTGCGGCGCAGACTTACCCGACCAAGCCGATCCGGTTTCTGGTCGGCTTCCCGCCCGGGGGCACCAACGACATCGTGGCGCGCGCAGTGGCGCCCAAGCTGTCGGAGTACCTCGGCCAGCAGGTCGTGGTCGAAAACCGCGGCGGCGCCAACACCGCGATTGCCTCGGAGCTGGCCGCGCGCGCGGCGCCGGACGGCTACACCCTCATGTTGAACGCGCCGGGGCACGCCACGAACCCCTCGCTCATCAAGTTGAACTTCGATTCCATCAAAGACTTTGCCTTTATCACACTGCTTGCGGAATCACAGAACCTGCTGGTGGTGCATCCATCGCTGCCGGTGAAGACGGTGAAGGACTTGGTCGCGCTTTCCAAGAAGCGCCCGGGCGATATCAACTATGGCTCATCGGGTATCGGCACGACGGTGCATCTCTCCGCGGAGTTGTTCCAGTACATGACCGGCATCAAGTGGCTCCACGTCCCGTATAAGGGCGGTGGGCCGGGACTGGTCGCGCTGCTTTCGGGCGAGGTGTCGCTTTATTTCGGAAACGTGCCGACGGTGATCCGACAAGCCCGAGCGGGCAAGCTGCGCGCCATTGCCACGACCGGGCCTAAGCGCTCCGTAGCCGCACCGGATATCCCGACGGTTGCCGAGGCCGGCGTGCCCGGCTATGAAGTAACGACGTTCTACGGCATGTCCGCACCGGCCAAAACGCCGCGTCCGATACTGGAACGGCTTCACAAAGAGACCGTGCGCGCGCTCAAATCACCCGACCTGCGCGAGCGGCTGCAGGGGCTCGGCGCGGAACCGGTCGGCAACACGCCGGAACAGTATTCGGCGTTCATGCAGAACGAAATCGCGAAGTGGGGAAAGGTGATCAAAGCCGCCGGCATCAAGGCGGAGTAGCGCCCGGGTAGAGGAAGGGCCGTGCCGTTCGAAGAGCTGATCAAGCAGCTGCAGGAGAAAACCGCCGAAGCGCTCGCGATGGGGGGGCCGGAAAAGCTCGCGAAGCGCAAGGCCGAAGGCCATCTCAACGCGCGCGAGCGCATCGATTACCTGATCGATGCGGGCTCGTTCATCGAGTCCGGGCGTTTCGCGCGCGCCAACCGTCCCGAAGTCAAGCACAAGACGCCGGCTGACGGCAAGGTGACGGGTTTCGCACGCATCGACGGGCGTGAGGTCGCGCTGGTGTCGAACGACTTCACGGTGCTGGGGGCTTCGTCGGCCGTCATCAACATGAAGAAGATCCGGCACGTGAAGCAGGTTGCGTCCAAGCGGGGACTGCCGCTCGTCTTTCTCGGCGAATCGAGCGGCGCGCGCATGCCGGATCGCATGGGGGCGGCCGGCCGCGCCATCATCGCGCAGGATCCGGCCGAGTATCAGCGGCTGCGGGAAAGCCCATGGGCTTCGGCGCTCCTCGGACAATGCTACGGTTCCTCGACGTGGTATTCGGCGATGTCGGATTTCGTCGTGATGCGCAAGGGCGCGATCATGGCGATCGCGAGCCCCAACGTGACGTCGATCGCGATCAACAAGCCGATCGATCCCGAAGAGCTGGGCGGCTGGAAATTGCTGACCGGTATTTCGGGTCTTGCCGATCTCGCCGTGGACACCGACGAGCAGGCGCTCGATGCTATAAAAAAGTTTCTTTCATATCTGCCGAGCCACAACATGGCGCCGCCACCGGAGCGCCCCGTGCCGCCCGCTTCTGACGACGCGTGCCGCAAGATCTTCGACATCCTGCCTGAATCGCGCAACAAGGTGTACGACGTGCGCAAAATCGTGGCGGCGATCGCCGACCGGGATTCGTGTTTCGAATTAAAGGAACGCTACGGCAAGTCGGTCGCGACCGTGCTCGCGCGCCTGGGCGGCAAGAGCGTCGGCTTCATCGCCAGCAATCCGCTCTTCAAGGGCGGCGCGCTCGATGCGGACGCGTGCCAGAAGGTGACGAGCTTCATGGTGCTGTGCGATTCGTTCAACGTGCCGCTCGTTTTCCTGGTCGATGTGCCCGGTTTCCTGATCGGGGTCGAAGGCGAAATCCGCGGCATGCCGGGCAAGGTGATCAACTGGATGAACGCGCTCTCGCTTGTCACGGTGCCGAAGATCACGGTCATTCTGCGCAAGAGCTATGGGCAGGCGTATATCAACATGGCGGGCGGCCGCAACGCCGATGAAGTGGTGTGCTGGCCGACGGCCGATCTGGGATTCATGGACCCCGCGGTCTCGGTCAACGTGCTCTTCGGCATCAAACAGGAAGACGATCCCGAGCGGTTCGCGAAGCTCAAGGCCGAAGTCGAGCGCGACACCGCGGCGTGGGGCCTTGCCGAGCTGTACGAAGCGCAGGACGTGATCGATCCGCGCGAAACCCGCGATTACCTCATCCGCACGCTCGAAGTGCACCGCATGCGGACGAAGAACGGCGTCGGCGAGCACCTTCTCCGCAACTGGCCCACCAGCTACTGACCGTCAGGACAGGAGGAGAACATGAGTGCCGAGGTAACTGTAGAGATGCTGCAAGCCTTCGCAGACGCTTGGAACCGTCACGATCCGGAGGCTCTCATGTCGTTCATGACGGACGACTGCGTGTTTGAAGCTTCCGCCGGCCCTGAGGTGTCTGGCACAAGGTACGAAGGCCGTGAGGCGGTGAAGGCTGGCTATGCGGAAGTGTTCGTCACCTTTCCTGATGCCCATTGGGGAAGCGCTCGCCACTTTGTACACGGAGATCGTGGAGTCTCTGAGTGGACTTTCACAGG
>DATFGD010000514.1:0-3275 GCA_035249725.1 Burkholderiales bacterium | reverse complement strand
GCTGCGCCGGGTTTCACCGCGCTTGCAAAGGCATTCATTGCGGCAGTTTCGACTTTCATTCCGGGGCCTGTGTCTGTTCCAGCACGACGCGCTCGAGCCGCTCGACGAGCGACGGGACCGGCAGGCGATCGATCACTTCGGCGCCGAACGCGTAGGTGAGGAGATTGCGGGCGCGCGCTTCGGGCAGACCGCGGCTCCGCAGATAGAAGAGCTGCTCCGGGTCCAGTTGCCCGACCGTCGCGCCATGCGCGCACTTCACGTCATCCGCGAAGATTTCGAGCTGCGGCTTGGTATCCACATGCGCCTTGGGCGAGAGCAGTAGATTCCGGCTTTGCTGCGCGGAATCGGTGAGCTGTGCGCCCTCGCGCACGAAGATCTTCCCGTTGAAGACAGCATGCGCGGCATCCGCGACGATACACTTGTGCAGCTGGCGGCTGCGCCCGCTGGGTTTGGTGTGATCGATCGCGGTATGGGTATCCGCGAGCTGGCGCCCGGAAATCAGCGTAAGCCCGTCGATGCGGCACTCGGCGCCCTCGCCCTGCTGGACGACGTTCACGGTGTTGCGCGAAATGCGTGCACCCAGCGTGACTGTGTCCGACTCATAGCGCGCATCCTTCGCGAGCGCGACCGCACAGTGCCCGATATGAAACGCGGCGCGCGCGTCGTGCTGCAGTTTCACGTGTCTCAGCCGTGCATGCTCGCTCACCACGATCTCGCTCACGGCATTGCCGAAGTAACTGTCCGCGCCTTCCAGCGCCACGTACTCTTCGACCACGGTGGCTTCCGCGCCCGCTTCGAGCACGATCAGCACGCGAGGATAGGAAACCGTCTCCTTATGCGTGGATGCGAAGCGCAGATGCACGGGCACGGCGCACTTGCGATCCTTGCCGATCCGGATGTAGGCGCCGTCGTGCAGCCACGCGGTATTGAGCGCCGTAAACACCTCGCGCTCGTAGCGCGCGTAGCGTGCGAGGTGCGCTTCCAGGGTGGCCGGGTCCGCGTCGAGCGCTGACGCGAGATCGGTCACCACCACACCGTCCGGCGGACCGACTGTCGCGGAAAGCTCGCGCGCAAAAACGCCGTCGATGAAGGTCAGGTAGATCGTCGCCTCGGGCAACCGCAGGGTCGCCAGCTCGGATGGGGCAAGCCGGGTCGCACCGGCAGCCGTATGGAACGGCACGCGCGTGAGCGGCGAGATATCGGTGAAGCGCCAGTCTTCGTCGCGCGTGGTCGGCACGCTCAGCGCGTTGGCGCGCTCCAGCGCTTCGCCGCGGCGCGCGTTCAGCCACGCGTGCGGCGCGCGCGGCACCCGCGCGCTGCCCTGGAGCAGCGCGGCGACGCAGGGATGCGTGGCGTTCGCGACGGTGGTCATGCCGTAACCCTGCCCTGCGCTTTGTACTCGTCGACCACCCAGTCGTAACCGCGGCTCTCCAGCTCGACCGCGAGTTTCCTGTCACCGGTCTTGATGATGCGGCCGCCTTCCATCACGTGCACATAGTCGGGGACGATGTAATTGAGGAGTCGCTGATAGTGCGTCACCAGCACGCAGGCGTTGTCCGGCGTGAGCAATCGATTCACCCCGGCGGCGACAACGCGCAGCGCATCGATGTCCAGCCCGGAATCGGTCTCGTCGAGGATCGAGAGCTTCGGCTCGAGGATCGCCATTTGCAGGATCTCGTTGCGCTTTTTCTCGCCGCCGGAGAAACCTTCGTTCACGCTGCGCTCGAGGAAGCTCGGATCGATTTCGAGCCGCTTCATCCTGTCGCGTACGAAATCGTCGAACTCGAGCGGATCGAGCTCTTCGCCGCCGCGTGCCGCCTGCACCGTGTTGTACGCAAGGCGCATGAAGCCGGCGTTGCTCACGCCCGGAATCTCGATCGGATACTGGAAACCGAGGAAGAGCCCGGCGCGCGCCCGCTCTTCCGGCGACATCTCGAAGAGATTCCTGCCTTCGAAGCGCACTTCGCCTTCGGTCACCGTATAGGCGGGATGTCCGGCCAGGGCCTTGGCGAGCGTGCTCTTGCCCGAGCCGTTCGGTCCCATGATCGCGTGGATCTCACCCGCGCGCACCGTGAGGTCTATCCCTTTCAGGATTTCGACGCCCGCCACCGTCGCGCTGAGCCCGCGCACTTCGAGCAGAATTTTCCCGTTGGGATTGATCATCCGACGCTGCCTTCCAGTTTGAGCCCGAGAAGCTTGGTCGCCTCCACCGCGAACTCCATCGGCAATTGCTGGAACACGTCCTTGCAGAAGCCGTTGATGATCATCGAGACCGCCTCTTCGGTGCCGATGCCACGGCTCTGGAAGTAGAAGAGCTGGTCTTCGCCGATCTTGGAGGTCGTCGCCTCGTGCTCGACCTTGGCGGTCGAATTCTGCACCTGGATGTACGGGAACGTGTTCGCGCCGCACTTCGAGCCGATCAGCATCGAATCGCACTGCGAGTAATTGCGCGCGCTGTCGGCCTTGGGCCCGATCTTCACGAGCCCGCGATAACTGTTGTTGGAAAAGCCGGCGGAGATGCCCTTGCTCACGATCGTGCTCTTCGTATTGCGGCCGATGTGGACCATCTTGGTGCCGGTGTCGGCCTGCTGATGGTGATTGGTGAGCGCGACCGAATAAAATTCGCCCACCGAATTGTCGCCGAGCAGGATGCACGACGGATATTTCCACGTGATCGCCGAGCCGGTTTCGACCTGCGTCCACGAAATGTGCGAGTTGGCACCCTTGCACAGACCGCGCTTGGTGACGAAGTTGTAGATGCCGCCCACGCCCTTCTCGTCGCCGGCGTACCAGTTCTGCACCGTCGAGTACTTGATGCGCGCGTTGTCGAGCGCGACCAATTCGACGACCGCCGCGTGGAGCTGGTTGGTGTCGAAGCGCGGCGCGGTGCAGCCTTCGAGGTACGATACCGACGCGCCTTCCTCGGCGATGATCAGCGTGCGCTCGAACTGACCCGACTCTTCCGTGTTGATGCGGAAGTAGGTGGAAAGCTCCATCGGGCACTTCACGCCCTTGGGGATGAAGCAGAACGAGCCGTCGGTGAAGACTGCCGAATTGAGCGCGGCGTAATAGTTGTCGCCCGGCGGCACGACGCTGCCCATGTACTTGCGCACGAGCTCGGGATGGTCGCGCAGTCGGTGGTGGAGTTCGCGCAGCGTCGCTCGATCCGGAGCGTGGGCGTGATGATCGCCGACTACGCGTGGGGCCAGTCGTTCAAGACATCGCTCGAGGATGCGGCCAGGTCGACGCCGAACGTCAGGTTCAACGTCCAGGTC
>DATFGD010000513.1:0-3401 GCA_035249725.1 Burkholderiales bacterium | reverse complement strand
CACTGATCCCGCTGGCGCCCGCGGACCCGAGCCGGCTGGGGCCTGGAGAACGCGCTGAATGGGGAACCTACTATGACGTCGCGCCTCTTGTGACTGTCGTCCGCGTGGCGGCTGCGCACACCGCACTCACCAGGAAGCCATGCACGCGGTGATCGCTGCACTGGCGCGCCACGCCGCAGCGCGCCCGATGCACATTGCGTTGAGTGATGGCGCATGCGAAATGAGCTATGGTGCGACTTACTACGCCGTTACTCGAGCGGAGGCGGCCGTACATTCATTGGGCACGGCAACCGTGGCCCTTGCCCTCGACAACGCGCCGGCGTGGCTCCTGCTTGATCTTGCTACGCTCGCGGCCCGCTTGCGCTGCGTTCCCATTCCGGGTTTCTTTTCCCCCAGCCAGCAATTGCATCTAATCGCCGATGCCGGGGTGGAACTGCTGATCACCGACCGGCCGGCGTTCTACGCTGACTTGCTGCAAGCGAACGGTATTCGTGCAGAGCGTGCACCCGAACTCGAGGTGGCCACGTCGCGGCTCGCTCAATTCCTGTTGCGGAGAAACAGCCGTCCCTACCTGCCGGCGCGTACCGCGAAGATCACCTACACATCGGGCACCACGGGCGCGCCCAAGGGCGTGTGCCTCGATGGCGATGCACTCGCACGTGTCGCGCAATCGCTGGCCGATGCGGCCCAATTGAAAGCGGAAGATCGCCATATGAGCGTGCTTCCCCTCGCAACGCTGCTCGAGAACGTAGCCGCTTATGCAACGCTGGTGGCCGGTGGTAGCTGCATCGTGCCACCGCTTGCGGCAGTCGGCATGCAAGGCGCCGCAAGTTTCGATTGCGAATGCATGCTGAGTCAGCTCGCCGCCCACCGCGCTACAACCACGATCGCCACGCCCCACATGCTGCGCGGGGCGCTCGACCTGCTCGCGACAGGCCATACGCGCCCCGGCACGCTGCGCTTCCTCGCTGTCGGCGGTGCACCACTGCCCGCTTCGCTGCTGGATCGCGCCGCGGAATGTGGCCTGCCCGCTTACCAAGGCTACGGGCTTTCAGAATGCGCATCCGTAGTTACGCTCAACACGCCGACTGCAACCCGACGCGGAAGCGTGGGGCGCGCACTCCCGCACGTTACCCTCACCATCGCCGCCGATGGCGAAGTCATGGTCGGTGGCGCTACGTTGCTCGGATACTGCGGATCCGCCTCGGGAACGCCCGACGTGTGGCCCTCGGGTGATCTGGGCTATGTCGACGGGGACGGCTATCTCCACCTCATCGGCCGCAAGAAGGATATCTTCATCACCTCCTTTGGCCGCAACGTCGCGCCGGAATGGGTCGAGGCGGAGCTCACCGCGACGCGGGCGATTGCACAGGCGTGGGTCTACGGCGAAGGGCGGCCGTGGAACACAGCCGTGCTTACCCCGGCGCCGGGTTGCGACCGCGTCCACGTCGATGCGGCTATAAGCAAGGTGAACGCGATCCTTCCCGATTATGCGCGCATTGGTGAGTGGATCGCCTCCGCGCAGCCGTTCTCATACGCGAACGGCGAGTTGACCGCAAACGGCAGGCTGCGTCGTGATGCGCTGCTTGCACACTATCGCCCGCATATCGATCGACTTTCCACGAGGTCTGAAACGCATGTTCTATGACGAGCTGATCGGCGCTACCGCATCCGAGCGCGGCAATCTACTCGCACTACCATTCATCCGCGACGGCGCCTGCGGCAAGCTGACCCGAGCCGACTATCTCGCATTCTTGTCGCAAGCTTACCACCACGTGAAGCACACGCTTCCTCTGATCATGGCGTGCGGCGCACGGCTTCCTGAGCGCCTCGAATGGCTCCGCACTGCGATGAGCGACTACGTCAAGGAGGAAACGGGCCATCAGGATTGGATCCTGAACGACATCCAGGCGTGCGGCGGCGACTGCGAGCGGGTGCGCCAGGAATGGCCTAGCGAGGCGGTGGAGCTTCTAGTCGCGTACGCCTACGATGTGATCGCGCGCCTTAATCCGGTCGGTTTTCTCGGCATGGTGCTCGTCCTCGAAGGCACCAGCACTGCGGTTGCAACCCGCGCCGCTGACGCGCTCCAGAAAACCCTCTATCTGCCGGACGGGGCGTTCACGTATCTCCGGTCGCATGGCGCCCTCGACATTCATCACATCGCGTTCTACGAGTCGCTTGTAAATCGCATTGCCGAAGCCGATGACCGTGCCATGCTGGTTCATTGTGCCAAGATGTTCTATCGTCTTTATGGCGATGTTTTTCGTAACCTGGATGCTCGCCGGCGCATGCGGGTCGAGGCCGCCGCATGAAGCTGGAAGGCAGTCGCATTCTACTGACCGGAGCGACGGGCGGCATCGGACACTCCCTTGCGCTTGAACTCTCACGGCGTGGCGCGCATTTGGCGCTGCTGGCACGAGATGAGCGTCGGGTTGACTCGATCGCGTACGAGGCCCGTACGTATGGCATCCAGGCGGTCCCGATCCGCTTCGATCTTGCACGGTGCGATAGCTACGCCGACCTCGCGCGCGAGACTACTGCTGCCCTGGGCGGGCTGGACGCGCTTGTGAACAACGCGGGCGTATCGGATTTCGGCGCCTTCGCCAACCAACGGCCCGAGGCGATTGCCCGGCTGCTCGCAGTCAATATCAATGCGCCGCTTCTGCTCACAAGAGCGGTGCTGCCGCATTTTTTGCAGCAGCATTCAGGGAAAATCGTCAACATCGGATCCATACTGGGTTCAGTCGCCTTTCCCCATTTCGCGGCGTATTCCGCGAGCAAGTATGCGTTGCGTGGATTCTCCGAAGCGCTGCGGCGCGAACTGCACGGCAGCGGCGTGCACGTCTCCTATATCGCACCGCGCACGACCGCGACAGCAATGAATGGCCCTGCCGTCCGTGCGTTGATGATGGAAACCGGCGCGGCGGTCGACAGTCCGGAGACGGTAGCGGAGTTGATCGCAGATGCAATGGAGCGTGACCGGCGCGAAGTATTCATCGGCAGACCGGAAAGCGTCTTCGTTCGTCTCAATGCGCTTTTCCCACGCCTCGTGGATCGTGCGCTAATGCGGCAAAAGCGCATTGCAGAGCGCCTGCTGAGCACTTCGCAGTAATAGGTTCACTCCCGCGGCGGTCACGGCGCCCTATGCCGTAAAGTAAAATGGCAGCATGTACAGCCTGCTGCAAACCCTGCTGTTCAGGCTTGATCCTGAAACGGCACATCACTTCACGCTCGCATCGCTGAAAGGCCTGCGCAGCCTGGGGCTGCCGCCATTCGCAGACCCACCGGCGCAGTGCGAACGGACGGTGATGGGGCTGCGCTTCTCCAGCCCGGTCGGCCTCGCCGCCGGACTGGACAAGAATGGTGAATACATCGATGCGCTGGCCGGCCTCGGATTCGGA
>DATFGD010000512.1:0-5270 GCA_035249725.1 Burkholderiales bacterium | reverse complement strand
GCGAATACGGCCGATGAATTGCATGACGCGCTGCTGCTCGCAGGCTACCTCCGCGCTGAGGAGGCGGAACCCACATGGCGACCGCTTTTCGGACAACTCATCGCGGACGGGCGCGCGTTCGACGCGGGTGAATTCTGGCTCGCGGTCGAACGCTTCGACGAGCTGAATGCAGTGGTCGCCCAATCGGCCGCGCCCGCGATACCGGAACGATTGCGCCGCACGTGGACGCGCGAGGACGCCGTGCGCGAACTCATCCGGAGCCGCATGGAAGTCCTCGGCCCCGTAACTGCGGCGCAGTTGGCCCATTCACTCGGACTCCAGGGCACCGCTCCAATCGAAAACGCGTTGCTTGCGCTTGAAACGGAAGGCCGCGTGTTGCGCGGACGATTTATGCCCCAATCCCTCATCCCCGACCCTTCTCCCGAGGGGAGAAGGGGGATAATTGCTGCTCCTCGTCCTTCGGGCGAGGAGCAGGGGGCGAAGACCGAATGGTGCGACCGCCGGCTGCTTGCACGGATACACCGCTATACGCTGAACCGGCTGCGTGCCGAGATCGAGCCGGTCTCGGCCGCCGACTTCATGCGCTTTCTCCTCCAGTGGCAGCATGTCGCCGATGGCGAGCGCGTCACGGGCGTGGAAGGGCTCGCTGCCGTCGTCGAGCAGCTCGATGGCTGCGAAGTTGCGGCTGCAGCGTGGGAACGCGATGTGCTGCCTGCCCGGGTACGCGACTATGGTCCTGAGCAGATCGACATGCTGTGCTTGAGCGGCCGCGTCGCCTGGGGCCGCCTTTCGCCGATGGACACGGCCGGCAAGGCGCCCCTTGCGAGTTCCCCCATCGCACTGATGGTGCGCGAACGAGCGACGGTATGGCGGCGGGACCTAAACGGTGAGGCGGCAGAATTGACTTCCGAGGGCCGGGCGGTATACGAGGCGCTTAATACGCGCGGCGCGTCGTTCTTCCACGAGCTGGTGGCGGCGACCGGTCTTTTGCGCACGCAGGTCGAGCGTGCCCTTGGCGAATTGGCGGGCGCGGGGCTGGCGACCGCAGACAGTTTCAGCGGCTTGCGCGGCTTGCTCACGCCTTCGGAGAAACGCCGACGGCTCGACGGCGGCCGGGCAAGCAGCCGGCGCTCGATCTACGGAGTCGATACGGCCGGGCGCTGGGTGTTGCTGGCGGCGGCGAACGCCTCTCAGCCCCGCGCCGAGAATGGAGAACATAGCGCGGCTCACGCGCGGATCGAAACCATCGCCCGCACGCTGCTCAAGCGCTACGGCATCGTGTTTCGCGCGCTGCTCGCGCGCGAGTCGGGGATTCCGCCGTGGCGCGAGCTGGTGATGGTCTACCGGCGACTCGAGGCGCGCGGCGAGATTCGCGGCGGGCGCTTCGTCAGCGGCTTCGGTGGCGAGCAGTTCGCTGCCTCGGACGCCGTCGGGCGCCTGCGCGCGGTCCGCAAGCAGGAGAAGAGTGGCGAGCTGAGCGCGTTGAGCGCGGCTGACCCGCTGAATCTCGTGGGCATCGTTACGCCCGATGCACGGGTCCCCGCGATCGCACGCAACCGCGTGCTTTTTCGCGACGGTGTTGCCATCGCCGCGATGGAAGGCGGGGAAATCCGCAGGCTCGCCGCATCCGACCTGGACGACGAAGCTCTGCGCGCACTGCTTGCCCGCCGTGCCGGCGCGCATGGGCTACGCTCGTGGCTGCGTGCGCCGACACAGCGCGAGTTGGAACGCCTTAGAAAGCGCCGCGAAGGCAAGCTCGAAGCGCAAGCGGATACAAAGATTTAAACCGGCAACGTATCGAGCAGTTCTTCTTCTGCATGCGCGTCGTCGTTATTGGCGCCGTGCGCGGCGCGCTGCGCACCCAGCTTCGCCGCTTCCTTCAATGCGTCAAAGTAGTGTTGTGGAAGGATGCCGTTACCCCACCACTTGCTTGCGAGGGCTTTGATTTCCTCCTCGCCGAGGAGTTCGGGGTGGTCCTGGCGCATGTATCGACTTCCGGATTCCTGATGACGAACGCATCCATTGTGTTCCGCGATTGGGTAAGCGCAAAAAAGCCGGGTAAGCCAATAAGACTACCCGGCTCGTAAGCCTCCGGTCCGGCTCTTAGCGGTATCCAGGCGCGGGAGCCGCGATGGGGCGAGGCGTCACGACAGCCACGCGCTCCGCCTTGAGCGTGGTTTCTCTCCATGCGTTGGTGTCCACTTCACCTGCGATCTCGACGTGTGTGCCGACGCCGAGCGCCGCTGTTCTCGCCGCATCGTCGTCAATGTGGACGCGGATCTGCCCGCTGTTGTCGCCCACCACATACCTCTCATCGCCGATTTTGCTCACGACCTGTCCCCGTATGACGACGCGCTGGTCGTCCTTACCCTGCGCGAGCACCGCCTGGATGGGCGTAGCCGCAACCGGTGAGTCCTTCACCGATTGACACGCGACGAGCAGCGAAGCAAAAAGTGCGATAACAAGCGTTCTCATAAAGACCTCCTGATAAGATAACCAAAGTTGATGAGACGCTGCCGCTTCACATCGGTTCCAAGAAATTGTCGGTGCCGAATCAAAGGCCTATGCTGATCCACGCGACTCAGTTACCGGCCAATACTGGATGTACATACAGGTCTCAGCCATAATGCCGCGATGACTGCATCCTTGCTCGAATCACTCAATACCGCGCAGTGCGCCGCCGCCACGTACGGCGCTGCCGGATCAGGCGGACGGTGGACTGCCGGGCCGCTACTTATCATCGCCGGCGCCGGCACCGGGAAGACCAACGCACTTGCACATCGCGTCGCGCATCTGGTGCTGAATGGTGTAGCGCCCGAGCGCATATTGCTGCTCACCTTCTCGCGGCGTGCCGCGCAGGAGATGATCCGCCGCGCACGCCGCATCGTCGCCGGTGCGACGACCAAAGGTGGAGTAGGGGGAACGCGGATGGTGGCGCGGCTGACATGGGCGGGAACGTTTCACTCGATCGCCAACCGCCTGCTGCGCCGCTATGCCGGTCAACTCGCGCTTCAACCGGGCTTCAGCGTGATCGACCGCGGCGATTCGGCTGACTTCGTCGATGTTGCGCGCCAGGCGCTGGGTCTGGCAACGAAGGACAAGCGCTTCCCGCGCAAGGACACCTGTCTTGCAGTCTATTCCCATTGCGTCAACACAAGATGGCCGCTCGAGCGCGTGCTGGCCGACGTTTATCCATGGTGCGCCGCGTGGCACGACGAACTGCGCGGCTTGTTTCACCATTACGTCGCAATGAAACTCGAACAGCAGGTGCTCGATTACGATGACCTGTTGCTCTACTGGCACGCGCTCATGGAGGACCCGACGCTGGCGCGGGAAATGTCATCGCATTACGACCATGTGTTGGTCGATGAGTATCAGGACACCAACACCTTGCAGGCGGAGATTCTCCACGCGCTCAAGCCCGCGGGTGACGGCTTGTGCGTGGTCGGCGATGATGCCCAGGCCATTTACTCGTTTCGCGCGGCGACGGTGGATAACATCCTGGATTTCCCGGCGCGGTTTACCCCGGCCGCACAGGTCGTCACGCTCGAAGAGAATTACCGTTCGGCGCAGCCGATACTCGACGCCGCCAATGCGCTCATCGCGGAGGGGGAGCGCCAGTATCGCAAGCGGCTGCATTCGCAGCTTGCGGCGGGCGCGCGGCCGCGCCACGTGACGGTTGCCGACGATCAAAGCCAGGCCGAGTATGTGGTGGCGCGCATACTGGAAGCGCGCGAGCAGGGCGTTCCACTCCGGCGCCAGGCGGTGCTCTTTCGCAGCGCGCATCACAGCGACGTGCTGGAACTCGAACTCGTGCGACGCGAAATTCCGTACGTAAAGTACGGCGGTCTCAAGTTTCTCGAAGCGGCGCACGTCAAGGATCTGCTCGCGGTGCTGCGCTGGGCGGACAATCCGCGTAACCGGATGGCGGCATTCCGCGTGCTGAAGCTCGTTCCCGGCATCGGTCCGGCGTATGCCGAGCGCGCCCTTATGGCATTCGAAGCGGCGGCGTATCGCTGGAGTGCGCTTGCCCGCTATCCCGCGCCGGCGGCAGCGCGCGACGATTGGCTCGCCCTGTTCGAGCTGCTGGATCGGATCGCGGAGCAGGCATGGGAAGGGCAGGTCGGGCAGGTGCGGCGCTGGTACGAGCCGCACCTCGCGCGGCTCTATGACGCCGCGCAGATGCGCGCCGGCGATCTCGAACAGCTCGAACGCATCGCCACCCAATTCCCCACGCGCGAACGCTTTCTCACCGAACTCACGCTCGATCCGCCCCAAGCGACCGGAGATCTGAGCGGGCCGCCGCTTCTGGATGAAGACTATCTCATCCTCTCCACCGTGCACTCGGCCAAGGGCCAGGAGTGGGATCGCGTATACGTGCTCAACGTGACCGAAGGCGCGTTCCCTTCGGAGTTTGCAGCCGGTAAAGCGCATCTGATCGAAGAGGAGCGGCGCCTGCTCTATGTCGCGATGACCCGCGCCCGCCACGAGTTCGATCTCGTCGCGCCGCTCAAGTTTTACCTCACGCAACAGCCGCGCATGGGCGACGGCCACGTTTACGGCGCGCGCAGCCGCTTCCTGACCCCGCGCGTGATGGCGTCGCTGGAGGCGATCGTATGGCCAGCGGGCATGGCGGAGGGGTTAGAATCCAGCTCGGTGGGCGGAGCGCCGCGGATCGATGTCGCCGCAAAATTGCGCAACCTGTGGGCGTAGGAGAAACCGCTATGGGAAACAGCCGCGACGGGTAAGCTGCATCGAATACCTCGTCTCTTCACCGATTCAGCCTTGGAGCACCCATGAACGAAGTACGTAATCTCGCCAAGACGTCCCTCCAAAAGCGCGTGAGCGACGAAGAGCGGCAAGTGCGCACGGATCTCGCCGCCTGCTATCGGCTTGCCGCGCACTTCGGCATGACGGATCTCATTTACACGCACATCTCGGCGCGGGTGCCGGGGCCCGAGCACCATTTCCTCATCAACGCCTTCGGTCTTCTGTGGGACGAAATCAGCGCGTCCACCCTCGTCAAGGTGACGCTCGACGGCGAGGTCGTCGCGGATGCCACGGGCAACGGCATCAACCGTGCGGGCTATGTGATCCACAGCGCCGTGCACCGCGCGCGGCCCGATGTGGGTTGCGTCATGCACACGCATACGCAGGCCGGCATCGCGGTTGCCGCGCAGGAGCAGGGACTCCTGGCGCTCTCTCAGCATGCAATGCGGTTCTGGAACGGGCTCGCGTATCACGACTACGAGGGTCTCGCGCTCGAACTC
>DATFGD010000511.1:0-2119 GCA_035249725.1 Burkholderiales bacterium | reverse complement strand
CTACGTAACTTGAGCCGCGACCCATGACGCCGAGGTAGGGCTGCGCCGTGCTGTACGCCTCCTTCGGGCCCGATATCACGAACATCAGCTTGCCCGACTTCACCACCTTGTCATTGCCCGACACCGGCGCGGCAAGGAACTTCACGCCGAGCGTGGCTAACTTTTCTCGGATCTCCGCCGACTCTTCGAGCGAGATCGACGTGCTGTCCACCACGATCTTCGGCGCCTTGCCTTTGGCTGTGACGCCCTGCGCGCCGAACAGCACCTCTTTCACGTCCTTGCCGGTTGCCACCATTGTGAAAACAATGTCGCAACCGGCCAGATCACCGAGCGAGTCCACGATCTTCGCGCCGTGTGCCGCGAGCGGTTCGGCCTTGGCGCGCGTGCGATTCCACACCGAGAGGTCACAGCCGGCCTTTGCCAGCCTTTCCGCCATGGAGTAGCCCATGCGCCCGATGCCGATCCAGCCCAACTTGTGCTGCTTCATGTTTGCCATTTCGTTTCCCGTCGAATAAAACAAAAAATCCGGTGAGTCAGTATACCCGCTGCCGGTCAGCGTTCGATCGGCACGCCGACCAGATTGCCCCACTCCGTCCACGATCCATCGTAGACGCGCACCTTGCGGTAGCCGAGCAGTTCCGTGAGCACGAAATAGAGCACGGTCGCGCGATGGCTCATACGGCAATAAGCGATGATGTCTGTCTGGGGAACCGCGCCGGAAGATTCGACCAGCGCGCGTATCTCGTGCTCCGGTTTGAACGCCTTGTTCGCGTCGAGCAGGTCTTCGAAATAGAGATGCTTTGCCCCCGGAATCCGCCCGTAGCGCACAGCGCCGACGTCCGGCCCGCCCGGCCCGCCTACGCGTAGACCGTTGTATTCGTCGTGCGAGCGGCCATCCAATATGACCATGCCCTCCCTGCCGAGGGCAGCGAGCACCTTGTCACGATGGATGCGCATCTTTTCCCTGCGCTTGACCGGCCAATAGTCAACGGGTGTCGCAGGCGGCGGTACTTCCGTCACGAGCGGCCGCCCTTCGGCGGTCCAGCGGTAGCGCGCCCCATCCAGCACTTTCACCTTCGCATGGCCGCAATAGCGAAAAGTCCACCACGCATAAATGCCGAACTGCACGCCCTCGCCATAGAAGACGACTGTCGTGTCGTTCCCGATTCCGGCAGCACCGCAGCGCCGTGCAAACTCTTCGGGCGAAGGAAAATCGCGCGCATGGGCGTCCCACAGCATGTCCTTCCACTTCCAGCACACTGCGCCGGGCACATGGCCAGCCTTGTACGCCTGCATGTCCTCCTGTCCCATGCCCGCGATTTCGATGAGCCGCACGCCAGGATCGTCGCGGTGCGCATCGAGCCATGCCGGATCCACCAGCGCGCTCTTGGTATTTTTACTCGCCATCGGAAATAAGCCTTTCTATGCGTCGAGTGCCTGCAGCCAGTCGCGCGACTCGATCACCGATTTGACTTCCTGGAGGAACGCCGCCGCATAGGCGCCGTCCACGGCCCGATGGTCGAAGCTCTGCGCAAGCATGCCGACCGGGCGGATCGCGATGCTGTCGCCCTCCGCTGCCTCGATCACGACCGTCTTCTTTCTCACCGCGTCGGTGGACAGGATGGCGATCTGCGGCGCGTTGATGATGGGCGCGGTGAAAAGCGTTCCGAACGCGCCATTGTTGGTAATGGTATAGGTGGCCTCCGTAAGCTCGTCGGGTTTGAGCCGGCCTGCTCGTGCGCGCGTCGCGAGGTCATTGATCTCGCGTGCGAGCTGCGGCAGCGATTTGGAGGGGACATCCTTCACTACCGGAACGACGAGTCCCTGGAAATTGAGATCCACGGCGATACCGAGATTGATGCGCCGGTGCAGCGTAAGCTGCGTGCCGTCAAAAGTGGCATTCAGGTTGGGATACTTCGACAGCGCCACCGACACCGCGCGTGCGATAAATGGCAGATAAGTGAGCGCAAAACCTTCGCGCTGCTTCCACGCTTCACCGGCTCTGCGCCGCGCTTCGGCGACGCGGTGAAAATCGGCTTCGACGGCCTGCATCACGTGCGGCACGGTGGTCCACGACTTCGCCATGTGCTCGGCCGTGCGCCGGCGGACGTTGTTGAGC
>DATFGD010000510.1:0-6262 GCA_035249725.1 Burkholderiales bacterium | reverse complement strand
CATGGGAAATGAGTGAGTTCTGGATCGCCGGTTCGCTCGTAGTGCTCGGCGGCGTGGCGCTCGCCGTGCAGACACCGGCGCGCGGCCTCATCGCTGCGCTTTTCGTCGTGGCGGGGCTGCTGCACGGCTACGCTCTCGCAGCCGCCATCGTCGGCGCTGAACGGACGCCGCTCTACGCGTACTTCGCCGGTCTCGCGGTGATCCAGTGCAGCATTGCACTCGGAGCGTGGGCGGCAACAAGATGGCTCGCCGCACACCGCCCGCAGTTCCCCGTGCAGCGGCTGGTCGGCGCAAGCGCAGCGATCGCAGGGATGGTTTTCGCTGGAATGATCGCACTCGGCTGACCGGAGCACCCCCATGACGCTCAAGCTGCGTAGATGGCCGCACGCGCTCGGGGCGCTTCGAGCTACTGCGATCTGGCCGCTGCGCTCTCGGCCTGGTCGAGCGCCTTCAGCACCTGATCGGTAATGTCGAGCGCCCGGCTCGCATAGACGGCTTCCTGCACGACGAGATCGAACTTCTGTGCTTTCGCGATCTTTTCCACGATGCCACGGAGATCGCGCAGGAACTTCTGCCGCTCCTCGGTCTTGCGCCGCTCCACGTCCTCGACGAAGCTGCGCCGAACCTGCTCGAAGTGCTGCGCGAGTCGCGCAAATTCGCGACGATTGGTGTTCATCTCATCGGCCGGCGCATTGGGTGAGGCGGTTTCAACTTGCTTCTGCATGGCGGTGAGTTTGGCGTGCAAATCGCGCACTTCCGCTTCCCGTGCCGCGAATTCCTGCTTCAGCTTCTCGGCATCGCGCTGCGGGCGCTTCGATTCCCGTTCGATGCGCAGAACGTTGATAAAGCCCATTTTGATGGGCTGAGCGACGGCCGGGACAGACAGCACAAACGATGCCGACAGCAATCCCAGCCAGGTTACGAGGCGTTTCATCAGCGGAAGCTTACGGTAGAACCGGGCCAAGCTCCAGTCACGGCTCCACTCCGGTCGGTAGCGGCGGGACGGCCGTGCGCGATTTTCAGCGCGCCGTATCGATCGCCGTGCGCTGTCGGGTCGCGTAAAGTCCGCCGATCAGCTCGGCCATGGCGTTCGAGAGATTGTTGAGCGGGTTTGTCTTGCAGTAGTTTTCGATCCACGCCTCGACATTCGCCACGTTGCCGTCGCCCAATATGTCGTGGGTGTCGGCCTGCCAGCCGTTATACGCCGTCACATAGCCGGATATCCACGCCTGGATCTGCTTGTAACGCACGCCCTGAGGATCCCAGCGTTCCTGAATGTACGCTTCGCACGGTATCGACATGTACACAGCATAGGTCTTCTGCTCCGCGGCCGCGGGCAGCGCCGCGCCGGCCAACGCCAGCGCGATCAGCAGTTTGCGCATAGAGCCCTCCCTTGGCAACCGATGATAGCAGCTTTAGTCGGCGCTCCGCAGTGCGGGCGCATCCGGCTCGGACAAAATTTTTTTGTCAGTACGGAGCGCTCGCTATGCGGGACTCGCCTCACTGGAACCGGCGGCGTACTCTACCCTGCGCAGCATGCGTTCGAGTTCGCGGCCCGCAATAAGCCGCAGCGGCTTCCCGGCGGCGTAGCGGAGAGCCTCAGCGGTGTAATCGCCGGCGGTGACGTACACGCACCCGCTGGCCGATTCGCCGATCATGCGGTCGTGCAACTCGCGTAGCACCACATCTTCAATCCTGTCGCTGCGCCAGCGGCGGTACTGAACGAGGACTCTTTCAGCGCCGCGCGTCAACACGAAATCGATGCCACTGTCGCGGCGGTCGGCATGCGTGATGGCATAACCCTCGCTCTGAAACGCTGCAGCGGCGAAGTGCGCGAAGCGCTCGCGTGACATCGCGCGCAGCGTTGCGAGGCTCGTTTCGAGCTCGAGCGCGCGCCGGCGACGATAGGCAAGGATCAGAGAAAGACCGGTCAAAGCCAGGAAAAGAGCGCCCACGTACGCTGCCGACGCTTGGCCGGTGCTTGCAACCGGCTTGAGCAATCCAGTAGTGACCGCGACAGCGGGAATGACCCACTTCAGCAGCACATAGGCCAGCACGGCAAGAACCACTCCCAGCCACCACGGCGGTTCCAGCCATTCTTCCGGAAGCCCGGAGATTGTGCCCTTTCCCATCTTGTCTCCCCGCGGCCGGTATATGCCGCGCCCATAGCACAGCGGCATATTGTAATCGCATCGCGATGCGGTGTCCCGGATACGGGGCGAAGAAGCGCCGCCGCTACTGGACTGGTTTTCTTCTATTTGCGATGAACGTATCGATCTCGCGCAGAGTGGATCGCGAAAGATCCTTGTCGATTTCGACCTCGATGAGCCACTGCACTTCACGGCCCAGGCTCTTGCGCAGCATGGCGAGAAATTTCGGCGCAGCGATGAGCCATAGCGCGTCATAGCGGTGCTCGTTGCGCCCCTTGTCGAGATAGTCGGCAAGTTCACGGGAGAAGCGCTCCGCCTCGTGGGTATCGGCGGTGGTTCCCGGCGACTCCGTGTGCGCGCGGGTACCGAGACTCGAACTGCGCGAGCGGCCTTCCGCGTCGGTGGTGAGTTCGCGATGACGTGCGCGACCCAATGGATTGACGAAGTCGGCGATTTCCTGCAGCGCGCGCGGCGAGCGTACTTCCTCGAAAATTCTCGCTCGACTGCGATCGGCAACCAGTATCCAGATGGCGTCCATGACTCGAGCTAGCTTCTAAATGGATAAATCATCGGCGCTGCGTTGACGCGACGATTCACGCCGCGACGACCAGCGCAATGGCAATCATGCCGATAACGATCGCCGCGATGCTCAACAGCAAAACCAGCCGCATTCGCAATGCCAGAACCTGTGAGGCGCGTGCGAGGGCGGCGACCTCGTCAGCCAGTTGCTTCGTCACCGCAGCGTCCGCGCGATCGTGTTCTTCGAGCGCTTCCATACGCTCTTGCAACGAACCCAATTCGTCGCCGGGTCCGCCTTCGGGCGGGCGCCGGCGTGTTTGCGAAAGCAACCGGTTCGCCGCGTCCACCACGGTGGGCGCCTGACTGAGTATGGCTCCCCACGGTAACGCCTTCAGCACGCTCAACCAGCCGACGGCCATGGGTCAACGCCGATGGATATCTTCACCCGCGTATTGTGAACGACCTCGTGCCGCGGGGAAAGCGTCGCCCCGATCGCTCATTCCACGGTCGATCGTTGCGTCATCTCGCCGGATGCACGCGCGGGGCGCGCGGCATCGTGCGGCCGGTGCCCGGTCTCGATCATGGTCTTCATGCGCATGAGGTCCGCATCCATTTCGCTTTTCGGATCGGCGCCGAACGCTTTCGCAACAGCGTGACCGATCGCGCCGGCGAGCGGCACATACCAAAGCTGGATGTCCACCCGCGTACCGCCATTGCCGTTGGGATCGAATCGCACCACACCGCTGTGCCGGACCGGAGAACCCGTCTCCGAGCGCCACTCGATGCGCTGGTTGGGAACGATACCGGTCACCTCGGAAATCCATTCGATCGGCACGCCGGCCGGCCCGGCCACGATCCAGCGGGAGCGGTACTCGTCGAGCGGCTGCACTTCACGCACATTCGTCATGAAAAGCGGAAAATTCTGATAGTCGCGCCAGAACGCGAACACGCGTTCCACCGGGGCGTTCACGCTGATCGCCTTCTGCACGTTCACCCCGTGGTTTACGTCGCCGAAGCCTGCCAGGCTCGCAAGATCGCGATTCGTCGCCGCACGCACGACGAGGCCGCTGCCCAACAGCCCCATCGCGAGCGTCGCGGCGCCTCGTGCGCGCGTGCCGGCCATCAACAGCCCGGCGCCCACCGTCCCGGCCACGAGACGCGCGGTCGGCGACCAGTTTCGTTGAAACAACTCGAAGCGGGTGGTGCGCGGCCGGCCGCCCTGCAGCGCAGAAACCCGTCCTGCCTCCGCATACGCGGACAAGCGGTCCTCGACGTCGCGTACCCCCTCGATTCTCTGCACACAGGAAATGAGCGGCTGGACTTCCTCCATCAGTATGGGCCCGCGCAGCGTGACGTTCCCATCGCGAACCGTAACCTCGATGGCGTGCGGATGGGACACCACCCGCCCCAGTTTCGAACGCACCCGTTCGGTCAATTCGCGGTCCGGGATACCGGTTTCCCCGCGCCACCACCGGCTCGCTTCTGCCCATATGCCATTGCTGCGGTTCGTGACGTCAACAGCGGTGATGCGCCGCGCCTCCCGCAGCCGCCGCCCGGCGTGCACGACCTGATCACGCAGCAGCGCACGTCGCCGCCGGCCCCGGTCGGGGTCCAGAAAATACATGAGCGCAGCGCCGACGCTCAGAGTTCCCAGGATGGACCAAGGGCCGACCGGCTGTTCCGGTGAACGAGCGAGCTTGTCGGCACGTTCGACTTCGTATCCGTGTTTCATCGCCGCTCCTTTGATGACATTCGACCGCGGCAGCCGCCGCGCTTTACGCTGTGACCATGCCGCGCGCCGGGGGTTCGAAACGGCCCGTTTGTTCGACGATTCATGGAATTGACATTGTTGCACCAAGATCATGCCGGAGCGCGAGCACGCAACCACGACGCGGTGCATGCGAGCGGCTATCATGACGTGCTGTGGCAATTATTGGAGCATGACGTGAGCGCTGTGCCCGACGAGTTCGAGTTTTTCCTGGAGAAGGAATGGTCGGACGGCTTCCCGGTCGTGACGCCCACCGAAAAACGCGTGCAATGGATGTTGCAGGGCACGCGTCCCAATCCCGAAGAACTGGTGGCCCACATCCCGCCTGCGGGGGAAGCGGCGAGGGTACGGACCGTTGCAATCCACGCCGTGATGGCCGGCTGCAAGCCGGAGTATCTGCCCGTCGTTCTCGGGGCAGTCGAAATCATCACACGCGAGGAGTTCAACATGGGCGGGGTGCAATGCACGATGCACGGCGTTGCGCCCCTCATGATCGTGAACGGTTCGTATGCGCAGAAGATCGGTTTGCACGGCGGCGCGGGCTGCTTCGGGCCGGGCTTCCGTGCGAATGCCACCATAGGCCGCGCGATACGCCTGATGCTCTTGAATCTTGGGGGCGGCATCGCGGGCACCGCGTCGGCGACCGTCTTTTCATCGCCCATCCGTTACACCGCCTGCCTCACCGAGCATACAACGCGCAGTCCATGGGGAAGTCTTGCGGTGTCGCGCGGCTACGCGCCCGGTGATAACGTGATCACCTGCGCGATGGTCGAAAGCCCGCGGCTTCATTTCGACGACGTCAGCACCCAGCCGGAGCGGCTGCTTGTCGGAATCGGGGACGCCATGACGGCACCTGGTTCATGGAACATGTGGTTTACTTCCGACATGGTGGTCGCGATGAGCCCGCAGCACGCACAGCTTTGCGCCGACGCCGGCATGAGCCGCGCCGATGTGGTAAAGCGGCTGGCGCAACTCGCCGTGCGCCCACAGGGCAATCTCAAGCGCGGGGGCAACTGGCGACCCGAGCGCGCGCGGGCAATGGGGCTCGATCCCGACGACGACGATGCGGTGATCACGGCGGTGAAGGATCCCGAGCGCTTGCATCTCATCGTCGCCGGCGGGATGGGACCGATTACTGCAGTGTGCCATGGCTGGAATGAGTCGAGCCGCGCGGTGCATGGAAAGTACGAAGCATGAGCGGCTCGCGCACTTTTCCCCGCGTGAGCCGGGCTGGATTCCGGATCCTTGTCCGGAATGACGAGCAGGAAGACTCATGTTGATATTTGCAAAGGAAACGAGCATGACTACCGAACTGCCATTCATCGACCCGACGGCGGGCGGAAGCAAGGCGAAGATTGCGCTCGCATTGCGCCCGATCGACCTCGCCGGCAAGGTGGTCGGACTGCTGGACAACACCAAGGAGCAGGCCGACATCATCCTCGATGCGGTGGCCGGCGTGCTGCGCGAGCGCTACGGCGTCGCGAAGGTCATCGCCCGACGCAAGGCGTTTTTCTCGAAGCCCGCCACCGAGGCGCTGATCAACGAAATGGCAAAGGAGGTTCAGGTCGCAGTCGCGGCCCTGGGCGGATGAGGGTCATGCACGTTGTGCAGTGTGCACGACACAGTCGAATTCGAAAAGCGCGGGATACCTGCGACGATGTTTCTCACGCAGGCGTTCAAAAATGCCGCGGTCTATCAGTTCCGCAGCAAGGGCATGGACGGCCACCCCTTCATCGAGCTGCCGCATCCGGTAAGCAACCTCACCCCCGAAGAAATGCGCACGGTGACGCTGCGCCACATCGATGAAATGATGCGCCAGTTGACG
>DATFGD010000509.1:0-5472 GCA_035249725.1 Burkholderiales bacterium | reverse complement strand
AGTCGAATTCGAGCATGCGGGTTTGCGCCGTGCGCGGCGTGATCACGAGGTCTGCGGAGGCCAGTTCGCTTTCCAGCAGGAGGCTGCGTCCCGAGCGTGAAACCGGAGCGGGATTTCCGTTCTGCCGGGCATAAGCGAACCAGGACACATCGACTGCGATGACGATATCGGCGCCCATCGCGCGCGCGACCGACACCGGAACCGGGCTCGTGAGCCCGCCATCGACGTATTCCTCGCCTTCGATCACCGGCGGTATGAAAATGTTCGGCACGCTCGCCGAGGCGCGCACCGCAAGTCCGGTATCGCCGCGGGTGAATACCGTCATCACCCCGTCCCGGGCGCGCGTTGCGACCACTGCAAACGGCTTCGCGAGCTGTTCAATCGGGCGGTTGTCCACTGCGCGGTTGACGAAATCCTGCAGCGCGATGCCGCGGACCCAGCCGCGTCCGAACAATGTGAAGTCGAGCAGCGAGCCCTGCTGCAGCTCGACAGCGGTTTCCTCCAGTACACGCGCGCCGTAGCCGCCCGCGTAGAGCGCCGCAACGATCGCACCGGAACTTGCGCCCGCGATGATGTCGGGAACGATGCCCGCCGCCTCCAGTGCCTTGATGACGCCTACATGGGCGAATCCGCGCGCACCGCCCCCGCCGAGGGCAAGGCCGATGAGCGGCCGGTCGGCTTCGATCGGCAGCACGCGTGCAGCGCGCGGGGGATTCTCCGCTGCGGAGTTGCCCCGTGTCGAAGAGCACGAGGCCAGGGCGGAAAACAGGAGCAGCAGAACGAGGCGGTGGATCACGATAGAAGCGATGCTAACCATCGAGCGCGCAATGAGCAATGCGCCGGACGAGCGAGTCGCGTCGATACGACACTCAATCCAGCCTGCGCGACCCCATCGGGCAGCCGCGTTGCCTTGGTTCCGCGAACCGGCCAAAATGCCGGCAATAAACCACGCCGCGCTCCGTACACGCAGACCTCCGGGAGGAGACCGCATGCCGCTCACCAACGTGCTTGGCGTCACCCTGAACTACGATGTGCTGGGCACGGCCGGCCCCTGGATCGCTTTATCGCCGGGCGGGCGTCGCGCGATGGACGGTGTGCACGGCCTTGCACAGCGCATCGCCGATGCCGGTTATCGAGTCCTCATCCACGATCGCCGCAATTGCGGCGCCTCCGACGTCGTAATAGACGGGGCAGCATCGGAATACGAAATCTGGGTAGAGGACTTGCACGCGCTCGCCACGCAGCTTGGCGCCCTTCCGCTCTACATCGGCGGCGGCTCTTCCGGGTGCCGGCTTTCGGTATTGTTCGCGCTGCGCTATCCCGAACTCGTGCGCGGGGTCCTGCTCTGGCGCGTGACCGGCGGGCGGTTCGCCGCGCAGCGCCTCGCGCACAACTATTACGGCCAATTCATCACCGCGGCGAAGGAAGGCGGCATGGCGGCGGTATGCGCGATGGAACACTTCCGCGACCGCATCGCCGCGCGCCCCGCAAACCGCGAGCGGCTGATGAATATGCAGCCCGAACGCTTCATCGCCGTGATGTCGCACTGGCGCGAATACTTTTATTGCGACGCCGATCTGCCGATGATCGGCGCTACGGAATCTGACCTGCGATCGATCGCGGTCCCGGCCTGCATCGTGCCCGGCAACGACAAGACCCATCCGCGCGAGGTCGGCGAAACCGTCCACCGGCTCGTCCGGGGCAGCGAGCTGCACATCCTTTTCCCGGAACACGTCGACGTCGAGATGGTCCCGCCCGAGGAATGGGCGGGCAAGGAAGCCGATCTCGCAGGCATCTTCACCCGCTTTCTCGGGCGCGCCCGCACAAACCAGCAATGACGCTGCGTTCGTACCTGCTGCTGCTCACGCTTGCGACGCTGTTGCCCGTCGCGATCTTCGCCGCAGTCGTAGGCGTACTGCTCGTAGATAGCCAGCGCGACACGTTTCGGCGCGGCGCCGAAGAGCGCACGCTGGCCGTGCTTACCGCTCTGGAAGTCCAATTGAGAAGTTCCATATCGATCCTGGAAGCGCTTGCCGTTTCGCCCGTGTTGGATGCGTCCGGTTTCGAAAGCTTCCGTGCGATCGCGACGAGCGTGCTTTCGACGCAGCGCGACTGGCGCACCGTCAATCTCGCGCTGCCGTCCGGGCAGCAGATCATGAACCTGAGTCGCCCGGAGGGCGCGGCTTTACCGATGATTCCGGTCGAGGATGGCAGCATCGCCCGTGTGATTGAAGCAAAACGGCCCGCGTTGGGCGATATGGTAGTCGGTCCCACCACCGGCAAATGGGATTTTGCGGTGCGTGTGCCGATCCTGCGGGACGGTGCCGTGAAGTACATTCTTTCTGCAGTGGTCGATCCCTCTGCCATATACGACCTGCTCAGGACCCAGAACCTGCCCAAGGACTGGGTCGGGGTCGTCCTCGACCGCAACAACCGCATCGTCGCGAGAACGCGCGATCCGGAAAAGAGCCTCGCGCAACTCGGATCGCAAAGCCTGCGTGATGCCCTGACCGTATCGGACAGCGGCTGGTTTCACGGAACGACGATCGAAGGCACCGTCGTCTACACGCCCTATCGCCGCTCGGAAATAACCGGCTGGGTTTTTGCCATGGGGATCCCCGCATATGTTTTGGAACAGGCGGGAAAGCGTGCGCAGACCATCCTCGGCTCCGGACTGTTGATGGCGCTTGCGCTCGCGTTCGCGCTCGCGCTGATCGTCGGCCGGCGAATATCGGAACCGATCCGGTCGCTGGCGGCAGCCACCCAGGCGATGGGCCACGGCGAACCAATCACGCTTCCCCAAGACGTGCCCGTCGATGAAGTGGGCACACTCAGCACCGCGTTGCGCGAAGCGGCGCGTGCGATCAGCGAGCGGCAAACGCTTATAGAACGGGAGAAGGACGCGCTACGGGCCGCCGATCGCAGCAAAGACGAGTTTCTTGCGATGCTGAGCCACGAATTGCGCACGCCGCTCGCCGCGCTGACCACGGCTGCCCACGTGATGCGCGTCGCCGGTAAGGACGACGAACGGGGGACGCAGGCGCGCGGTGTGATCGAAAGACAGACGCGGCACATGGCGCGGCTCGTGGAGGACCTCCTCGATGTCTCGCGCGTTTCACTGGGGAAGGCAACACTCCAGCGTGAGACGTTCGATCTCTCCGAAGTGGTGGAGAGCGTCGTTGCCGCGTGGCGTGCAGCAAAGCGCTTCGACGGGCATGATTTCTCGCATGCGACCGCGTCGGTGTGGATCGATGCCGATCGCACGCGCATCGAACAGATCGTAACGAACCTGCTCGACAACGCGCTCAAGTTTACGCCTGCCGGGCGCAAGATCAGCGTGAGCGTGCGCCAGGCGGGTGGAGAAGCGCTATTGCAGGTCTCCGACGAGGGCGAAGGTCTGACACCGGAGGCCATGAACCGGGTGTTCGAGCCGTTCGTTCAGGGGGAGCAGGGCCTCGATCGCCACAAGGGCGGAATGGGAATCGGACTCGCGCTTGTCAAGCGGCTCTCTGAGATGCACGGCGGCACGGTACTGGTGGCAAGCAGAGGCCCTGGCCGAGGTACGGTCTTTACCGTCCGCCTGCCCGCGATCGTGCGCGCGCATCGTGAGCTGATGGAGCGTAAGATTTCTGCGCAACCCGCCGCTGCGCGCCGCATACTGATCGTCGAGGATAGCGACGATACGAGGCAGATGCTGAAGGAAGCGCTCATTCTGAGCGGCCATGAGGTGCAGGAGGCGTGCGACGGCGAGACGGGGCTCACCGCGGCAGCAGCTGCGCCGCCCGACATCGCGCTGATCGACATCGGCCTGCCCGATATCGACGGCTACGAAGTCGCGCGACGTCTGCGCGCAAATCCAGCCAACGGACGCATCCCGCTTATCGCGTTGAGCGGCTACGGGCAACCGGCGGATGTCAAGCGCGCGTATGATGCGGGATTCGATTCCCACCTGACCAAGCCGGTCGCCATCGACGAGCTGCACAGCGTCATCAGCGCCTTCCAATGATTACACCGGGCAAGAAGCTCCTGATCGTGGACGACGACGCCGACATGCGTCTTTCGCTCAAGCTGGCGCTGGAGATGGCGGGATACGATGCGCTCGTCGCTGCAGACGGTCGCGAAGCGCTCGCGATGCAAAGACAGCGCCCCGCCGACATTCTCATCACCGATATCTTCATGCCGGACACCGACGGCTTCGAGGTGATCGATGCCGTGCGCCGCGGGTTTCCGCAGACGAAGATCCTGGTTGTTTCGGGCGGCGCCCGGCTCGCGAAGCGCGAATATCTGCTCGATGCGGCGCTGATGGACGTGGACGCGGTTTTGAAGAAGCCGTTCGACGTCGAGACGCTGCTGCAGACGCTCGATAAGATCGGGAACCGGTAGACACCACCCCGCCCGCGCAGCGGGCACCCCTCCTCATCGGAGGAGGGGAAAAGAGTACGGCGTGGAACGCTCCAGCCAACTTCCCCTCCTCATCGGGGAAGGGGGAAACAGTAAGGCGTGGAAGGCTCCAGCCAACTTTCCCCTCCTCGGATGAGGAGGGGTGGCTGCGAAGCAGACGGGGTGGTGCGTGAACGGCGCGGTCAAACCGTCGCGCGCTCGCCCTTCGCCAGTTCCTGCCGCAGATCTGCGATCGCCTGCTCGCGCGTCTTGCGCATCCACTTCGAGCGCTGCCCGATCGGTTTGTTCTCCACTTCGGGATGCACCTTCATTGCGACAAAGACCGGACCCGGCTGATTGAGAATATCGGGCAGGCTCTTCGAAAACGCCTCCAGCTCGTCGAATGCGTACGCCCGTGGATAACCGGCACCGCGGGCGATGAGGTCGTAGGCCACGTTCTTCGCATTGGGCACCGGCTGCCCGCCGGTGGTTGCGTAGCACTCGTTGTCCAGCATGAAGTGATAGAAGTTGGGCGGGCGCTGTTCCGCGATGGTGAGCAACATGCCGAGCCCCATCTGGACGTCACCCTCGGAATCGAACAGCACGACCTTGCGGTCCGGGCAGGCGAGCGCGAGCCCAAATGCAAAACCGGCATGACCGCCCATCGCGGGATCGCCGAGCGGAAGATCGAGATTGGGCGCCGTGCTGATGTTGATCCAATGCCGCCCGCCGCGTCCCGGCACGACGATCGCATCGCCTCGATGCTTCTGGAACACTTTCAGCATGTCTGTCGTGTAGAACATGACTTAACTCTCCCGCATTCACTTCGTCATTCCGGCGAAAGCCGGAATCCACTGAACCATTTCTTTGGACACCGGCTTCCGCCGGTGAGACGGCTACAGGCCGTTATAACGCTATCTGGTCATGAACGTTGGGCGGCGTTCATGAGCCTTAACGATTGAAACCGTGGTACTCGTCGCCCACCAACACGGCGACCGGACGGCGGGTCTTCTTTGCCTCTTCGAACGCAACGCTGATGCGCGAGGCATCGGCGTCGCTTTCCACGATGTAGTAATTGATGCGGAACGCGTT
>DATFGD010000508.1:0-3387 GCA_035249725.1 Burkholderiales bacterium | reverse complement strand
TTCGAGCCCCTCGGGGTCGCGGAAGAAACTCGTCACGCTGATCAGCAGATCCTGCGCGAGCGCCTGCAGTTCAGGCGCATTGTTCTGGAGCAGATTGACGTAGCCATCCAGGTCCTCCAGATGGCGCACCGCCATGCGGCGCCGGAAACGCCGCTCGATGGTGCTGCGCTTGTAGTGGGTGAAATCCGTTCCGTTCACCGCACGTAACAGCCGGAATGCTTTTCTGAAGGCCGCTTCGTCGGTCGGCGTCGATACTGCGGCCTGTTCGGATTCGCCTTCGCCTTTAGGGGTCCTGATATAGGGATGCTCGCCGATGCGGGCAAGCTGTGCCGCGATTTCGCGTGGAGGAAGGATGAAATCGACGCAGCCGGTCGCGGCGGCGCTATTCGGCATTCCGGAGAAAACGGCGGATGCCTCGTCCTGCGCGAACGTGATGCCGCCCGCTTCCTTGATCGCTTGCAGGCCTCTCGCGCCATCCGAAGCGCTGCCCGATAACACCACGCCGATCGCGTTGTGCCCGCGCTCGTGCGCGAGCGACTGGAACAGGACATCGACCGACATCGAGGGTTGCCGGCCCTCGGACCGGGCGGCGAGATGCAGCAGGTCACCATCGAGCGAGAGCAGCATGCTCGGCGGAATCACGTAGACGCGATCCGGCATGATGCGCATGCCCTCATTCGCTTCGACGACCGGCTTCGACGTTCTCTTGCTCAGTATTTCGGCGAGCAGGCTGGTGCGTTCGGGCGCGAGATGCTGCACGACGAGATACGCCAGGCCGGTCGTCGCCGGCAGCGCGCTAAGGAGTTCCGCAATGGCGTCCAGTCCGCCGGCGGAGGCGCCGATGCCGACGACGGGTACGGGTGTTTCAGCGGCGATGCCGGTTGCGGCAGGCGCATCGGAGGAGGTTGTCATGGAGCCACGTCCGGGATTGCGTTCGCAAACCCCGTTACTCCGGCGGGCGTAGCGAACGAACGTTGAAACCCATTGCCCGGAATGACAGGTATTACGGAAGCACTGCAGGTGAAGTGTTTCACACTCGGGCGGTGCTGACAATACACTTTACGAGCTAAGCTTTCATTGCGGGGCGCGACAAATCGCGTAATCAAGCCGTAATAATTCCATCGCGAACAGGGCGTTATGTCGTTCGAATATAAGCGGCTATGGAATTGTCGGAGCCCGTCAGGCAGCCCATCGAGGGATGGCGTGGGCTATTCCGCACGCTGGAGATCGCCGATCACCGCTTTGAGGAAGCGTCCCGCCTCGCCGCCGGTGACGACGCGATGGTCGAAAGTCAGTGATAGCGGCAGCATGCGGCGCACCGTGGGTTTGTCTTCCACGACAACGACCTGTTTTGCGATGCGTCCCGCGCCGAGGATGGCGACGGTGGGCGGCAGCACCACCGGTGAGGCATAGCGGCCGGCAATCGTGCCGTAGTTGGAAAGCGTGATCGTATTGCCGCGCAGCTCCTCCGGCGGGACTTTCCGTGCGCGGGCATCGGTAACGAGCCGCTCGAGCCCCTGTTTCAAATCGTCGAGGCTGCGCGACTCGGTGTTGCGCAGCACCGGCACCAGCAGCCCATCCGGCGTATCGACCGCGACGCCGATATCCACTTTCCGCAAGACCCAGCGGCCGATTTTCTCGCTGTCGTACCAGGCGTTGAGCGAAGGTTCGGCGCGGCAGCCGGCGACGAGCGCGCGGATGAGGCGCAGCATGACGTGCGTTCCTTCCGGCCACACGTCGATGTCGGCATCATCCATGATGGTCGCGGATGCGACTTCGGCGTTCGCGAGTTCCATGTTCTGCGCCATCACGCGCCGCACGCTGCGCAGGATTTCGATCGGCCCGCTTTCCGCGAGCACCTTCGCCGCCCGTTGCACGTCATTCGCGGTGATGAGGCCGTCGGCGCCGGTCGGCGTCACCATCGCGAGGTCCACGTTGAGCTTGCGCGCGAGCGCACGCACGGCGGGCGTCGCCTTGATGCCGCCCGCGGCCGGTACTGCAGCGGTCGCCGCAGCGACGACTTTTTGTCCGACTTCCACCTTGCCGACTACGGTGCCGGCGTCCGGGGCTTCCCCTTCGCCTTCGAATGCGACGAGCGGCGCACCGATATGCGCGATTTCCCCGGGCGCGCCGTAGAGCTTCGCGATCTTTCCAGAGTAGGGCGCTGGAATATCGACGATCGCCTTTGCCGTCTCCACGGACACCATCGGTTGATCGGTTTTTACGTCATCGCCGACAGCGACGAGCCATTTGACGATCTCGGCTTCTTGCAAGCCTTCGCCCAGATCCGGTAGTTTGAAAATTTTCATGATCGACGTCTCCGTCACCACCCCGTCAACACAGTTGCCACCCCTCCTCATCCGAGGAGGGGAACAAGCGGATTTTCACCACCCGTCAACACAGTTGCGCCACCCCTCCTCATCCGAGGAGGTGCATTTCTCCCCTCCTTCATTAGGAGGGGTGCCCGCTATGCGGGCGGGGTGGTCAAGTGGAGGTGGTGAAGCACATAGTGATCACTACGAAAACTCCACGACTTTTCTCACCGCACGCATGATGCGCTCTTTGTCCGGCATGTAGTGTTTCTCGAGGCGCGGCAGCGGCACGACGACATCGTAGCCCGCTACGCGCTGCACCGGCGCGAGCAGCGTAAGCAATCCGTCTTCCGCGAGATTGGCCGCGATCTCCGCTGCGAAGCTGCCGGTGCGCGCGGCTTCGGTGACGACGACGCAGCGCCCGGTCTTCGCGACCGACGCCAGTATGGTATCCATATCGAGCGGCTTCAGCGTCGCGACGTCGATCACTTCGGCATTCACGCCTTCATCGGCGAGATCCGCGGCGGCGGCAAGCGCTTCGTACGTCATCGCGCCCCATGCGACCAGCGTTACATCGCTCCCTTCGCGCAGGGTGAAGCAACTGTCGAGCGGAAGCGCCTGACCGTCGTCCTCCACGTCTTCCTTGAAGAGGCGGTAAAGCCGCGTGGGCTCCAGGAATATGACCGGGTCGGGATCGCGTATCGCGGCGAGGAGCAGTCCATAGGCGCGCTTCGGCGAACTCGCGTATACCACTCGGATGCCTGGAATGTGTGCGTACATCGCCTCCGGACTTTCGGAGTGATGTTCCGGGGCGTGAATGCCAGCACCGCACGGCGTGCGCATGACGAGCGGGCAGGAGAGGCGTCCGCGCGTGCGGTAGCGCATGCGTCCGGCGTGGTTGAGGATCTGGTCGATGGTCGTGTAAGCAAAGCCCGCGAACTGGATTTCTGCCGCGGGCTTGAGGCCCTCGACCGCCATGCCGATCGCGGTCCCGATGATGAGTGCTTCGGCGAGCGGCGTGTCGATCACGCGTTCGGCACCGAAGCGCTGGAGCAACCCGAGCGTCGCGCGGAAG
>DATFGD010000507.1:0-2170 GCA_035249725.1 Burkholderiales bacterium | reverse complement strand
CCGTCACGGCCCAGCAGCCGCTCCGCGATCGCGATCCCCGCGCAACTGATGGCGCCATGGAGGGCGCCGAAGTGGTTTGTTGCCGCATCGACTGCGGCGGCGACTTGCACTTCATCGGTAACGTCGGTCAGGACGAAGCGCGCCTGCCCGCCGATCTCCTGTGCCATGCGTTCGCCCGCGTCGCGGTCAAGGTCGGCAATCACGACGCGGGCACCGGCGGCCGCAAGCCGCCGTACCGTCGCGGCGCCCAGGCCGGACGCGCCCCCGGTAATCAGGAAAATATGTCCGCTCGCGCGCACGATCAGTCCGAAACGGTTACCCTGGCGCCAAAGCACGCCGCGCCGTTCACTCCACTTTGATCCCCGCCTCGCGCGCAAGCTTCGCCTTCTTCACGAATTCAGCGCGGATGTAGGCCGCGAAATCGTCGGGGGAAGCGCTCGCCGCCAGTTCGACACCCCGTTCCAGAAACCGCTTGTTGAGCGCCGGGACGCGTACGGCTTTTGCGACTGCGGCATGAAGTCTGGCCACGGTGTCGCGCGGCGTGCCGGCCGGCGCGACAAGGCCGTTGAACGTGATGTCCTCGAAACCGCGCACGCCGGATTCGTCGATCGTCGGAAGCTCGGGAAAGAGTCGAGAACGCTCCAGGCTCGTCACCGCCAGCGCGCGCAGTTTGCCGGCGCGAATGTGCGGTGCAGAGGTGCTCACCTGATCGAACATCATCGTCACCTGTCCGCTGATGACATCCACGATGGCCTGCGCGTTCCCCTTGTACGGGACGTGCAGCATCTTGAGCCCGGCGTGCCGGTTGAACAGCTCGGCCGCCATATGCCCTGTGCCGCCGGTACCGGCAGAGGCATACGAAATCTCGCCGGGCCGCGCCTTGGCAAGCGTGACGAGCTGCTTCACCGTACGCACCGGAAGCGCCGGGTTCACGACGAGCACCTGCGGCACCCGGCAGGTGAGCGAAATCGCTGCGAAGTCCTTCAACGGGTCGTAACCCGGGTTGGACATGAGCGAGGGTACCACCGCGAAAGTGTTCGCCATGGCGAGAAGGGTGTAGCCGTCTGCGGGAGACTTCGCCACAAGATGCGTGCCGACAAGACCGCTCGCGCCCGGGCGGTTGTCCACGATCACCTGCTGCCCGAGGCTCTCTGCGAGCGGCTGGGCTACAGCGCGTGCGACGAGGTCAACGTTCCCACCGGGCGCGAAGGGCACGATGATCCGCACCGCACGCGAGGGATAACCTCCGGTCTGGGCTTGCGCTGCCGTCGCGCCGAGTACGAGAAGTGCAGCCGCCAGTGCGTCGCTTGCCTTCATTGGCCCGCTCCTCCACGGGAGGCGGACTGTCTGTGCCCGCCGGAGTTAGTGGGTGTCGGCTCGCATTCTAGCGTAACTGCCCGGCGCGTCCTCGATGGCTTTCAGCGGGCCCTTGCCCGGAATGCGGGCCGCGATCTTCTCGCCGCCGTGCGCAGCGATCCAGTCGCCCCAGTCGCTCCACCAGGAGCCCGTATGCTGGGTTGCTTTCTCGAGCCACTCATCCGCACTGTCGGCCATGGCTTTGTTCGTCCAGTAGCAGTACTTGTTGGCGCCGGGCGGATTGATGATCCCTGCGATGTGACCCGAGCCCCCAAGTACGAAACGTACCGGTCCGTTGAGCAGTTTTGCGCCCGCGTAGGTCGACTTCCACGGGGCGATGTGGTCCTCCATGGTCGAGATAAAGTAGGCCGGAACGCGCACGCGAGTGACATCGATCGGGACGCCGGCGAGTTTGAGCCCGCCCGGCACACGCAGCAGATTCTTCAAGTACATATTGCGCAGATAGAAGCCGTGCATGGCTGCCGGCATGCGGGTGGAATCTGAATTCCAGTACAAGAGATCGAACGGAAACGGATCTTTCCCGAGCAGGTAATTGTTCACCACGAAAGACCAGATGAGGTCGTTGGCGCGCAGCATGTTGAAGGTGGTCGCCATCTCGGAACCTTCGAGGTAACCGCGCTTCGCCATTCGGGATTCCAGCGCCGCAAGCTGCTCCTCGTCGATGAAGACTTCCAGCTCGCCGGGCTCGGCAAAGTCGATCATCGATACGAAAAACGTCGCGCTGTGTACGCGGTTTTCCTTTTTCTCTTCGAGCCATGCGAGCGCGCACGCGAGCAGCGTTCCGCCCAGGCAG
>DATFGD010000506.1:0-11168 GCA_035249725.1 Burkholderiales bacterium | reverse complement strand
TTGTTTCCACGCACCGCTAATGACAACCATCCAGACGCTCTCGAAGCATGTGACGCGAATTGCGCGTGATGCGCGTTTCTATCTAACTTCGCTTTGCGTCTTGGCGTCCTGGCGGCGCATTGAATTCAGCAGTTTTGTCGGCGTCTTGGCGTCCTGGCGGCGCATTGAATTCAGCAGTTTTCTCGGCGTCTTGGCGTCTTGGCGGCGCGTTCAATGAAATTCATCGACGAAGCCACCATCGAAGTCCACGCCGGCAAGGGCGGCGACGGCGTCGCGAGCTTCCGGCGCGAGAAGTTCGTGCCGCGCGGCGGCCCCGACGGCGGCGACGGCGGACGCGGCGGCAGCATCTATGCGATCGCCGACCGCAACATCAACACGCTGATCGACTACCGCTACGCGCGCATTCACCGTGCGAAAAACGGCGACAAGGGGCAGGGCGCGGATTGCTTCGGCCGTGCCGCGCCGGATATCGAACTCCGCATGCCGGTGGGAACGGTGGTGAGCGATCTGGAAAGCGGCGAGCTGATCGCGGATCTCGACCACGACGGCGAACGCGCGTTGCTCGCCAAAGGCGGCAAGGGCGGGCTCGGCAACCTGCACTTCAAGTCGAGCATCAATCGTGCGCCACGGCAGTACACCGTGGGTGAGCCCGGAGAAAGCCGCAAGCTCAAGCTCGAGCTGAAGGTGCTCGCCGACGTGGGGCTGCTCGGCATGCCGAACGCCGGCAAATCCACGTACATCCGCGCGGTGTCGGCTGCGCGCCCAAAAGTCGCGGATTACCCGTTCACCACGCTGCACCCCAATCTCGGCGTCGTGCGGGTAGATGAGAGCCGCAGTTTCGTCATCGCGGATATCCCGGGGCTCATCGAGGGCGCTGCGGAAGGAGCCGGCCTCGGCCTCCAGTTTCTGCGCCATCTCGCACGGACGCGACTGCTCCTGCACCTCGTGGACATGGCGCCGTTCGATGCGGACGCCGACCCGGTGCGGGATGCCAAGGCGATCGTCAAGGAACTGCGCAAGTATGACGAAGCGCTTTACCGCAAACCCCGGTGGCTCGTGCTCAACAAGGCCGACATGCTCGCTCCGGACGCGCGCGCGAAGGCCGCCAGGCAATTCATCAAAGGTTTGGGGTGGAAAGGAAAAAGTTTTATCATTTCTGCCCTCACGGGTGAGGGGTGCAAGGACCTTGCATACGAGATCATGGCGCATCTCGACGCCGCAAAGGAAAGTCCGACTGCAGAGGACGGAGCACCGGACGAAGATGAGAAAGAGCGTGCGACAACGGCATCCCGGCCTGATGTGTCGTCCCGGCCTTATATGTCCTCCCGGCCTGATATGTCGTCCCGGGAAGCTGCATCATCCCGGCAAGGTGCCTCATCCCGGGCAGGTCCGTTATCCCGGCCAAGTGCGCCGCCAAGGTCGTCATCCCGGCGAAAGCCGGGATCCAGGAAGCCGTAACTGGACCCCGGCTTTCGCCGGGGCGACGCAGCTAAATTCGACAGCGCTTCGGTGATATTCCGATGACTTCAGTACTGACCGACGCCCAACGGCTGGTGGTAAAGGTCGGCAGCAGTCTCGTGACCAACCATGGGCGCGGCTTGGACCATGCCGGCCTCGCCCTGTGGGCGGAGCAGGTCGCGCAACTCCGCCACATGGGTCGCGAGGTCATCCTGGTGTCGAGCGGTGCCATCGCCGAAGGGATGCAGCGCCTGGGCTGGAAAAAACGTCCCCACGCCCTTCACGAACTGCAGGCCGCAGCCGCGGTGGGCCAGATGGGACTCATCGAAGTCTACGAATCGTGCTTTCGCCAGCACGGGCTGCTCACTTCGCAGATACTGCTGACGCACGACGACCTCTCGGACCGCAAGCGTTATCTCAATGCGCGCTCGACACTGCGCACGCTGCTCGGGCTTGGCGTCATTCCCATCATCAACGAGAACGATACGGTCGCGATCGACGAGATCCGCTTCGGCGACAACGATACGCTCGCGGCGCTCGTCACGAACCTCATCGAAGCGGACGCCCTCGTGATCCTCACCGACCAGGGCGGGCTTTACAGCAGCGATCCGCGCAAAGATCCCAAGGCGACGCTCGTTGTGGACGCAGCGGCGGACGATCCCAGACTCGAAGCGATGGCGGGCGGCGCGGGAAGCGCGATCGCACTCGGCGGCATGCTGACCAAAGTGCTCGCCGCACGTCGGGCAGCACGCAGCGGCGCGCACACGGTGATCGCGTCCGGCCATGAAAAAGACGTGCTGCTGCGGCTCGCGCGCGGGGAGCGGATCGGCACCCAACTCATCGCGCCGAGCGCGACGCTCGCAGCTCGCAAGCAGTGGCTCGCCGATCATCTTCAGGTGCGCGGCACGCTCCTGCTCGACGCGGGGGCGGTGAAGGCGCTTAAAATCGATGGCAAGAGCCTGCTTTCGATCGGCGTGCATGAGGCGACGGGAGAGTTCGACCGCGGTGAAGTGGTGAGCTGTCTCGACGAGTCACGTCGCGAGGTTGCGCGCGGTTTGATCAACTACAACGCGACGGAGACGCGCCGCATCCTGCGCACACCGTCGCACGAGATCGAGACCAAGCTCGGCTACGTCGATGAGCCGGAACTCATACATCGGGACAATTTGGTCCTTCTGTAGGACCAAATTGCGGCGAAGACTAACCTTCAGGTTATGTCGGAGCCACAACGGGCCCTGCTTGACGCGACCACCCCGCTCGCTCAGCGAGCACCCCTCCTCATCGGAGGAGGGGAAAAAGCAGCACCGGCGCGCGAGAAGAACCGGGTCCCGCGCGCGCGGGGCGCACATTGTTCCGTCATCAGGAGCGGTGAATGCGAAGCATACCGGAAGAAACCATTCCCCTCCTCCGATGAGGAGCAGCATCGCTCCGGGTGAAGCTGGCTTATGCAGAACGCATCAGGGGCGGTGAATGCGAAGCAACCGAAACAAGCTACTCCCCTCCTCCGATGAGGAGGGGTGGCTGCAAAGCAGACGGGGTGGTATGAGTCCAGGGACAACCCGTAGGAGAGACGCAATGTACGCATCCAGGCTTTTTTTTGCTACGGTATTTGCCGTCGCATGCAACGGCATCGCTCATTCGGCCGCGCCGAACATGAAAGAAGGCCTGTGGGAAGTGACCGCGCAGGTAGACGAGCCGAAAGGGCGCGCGGCGCAACCGACGACGGTGCAGCACTGCATCAGCCACAAGGACATCCAGAACCCGCAGAAAATCGTCCCCGGCGGCGAAGGATGCGAAATCACGGACCACAAGGTTCAGGGCAACGTCGTGAGCTGGGCGATGGTTTGCAAGGGCAAAACGCCGATGACGGGCAGCGGCAGCATCACGTTCAGCGATACAACCTATACCGGCAACAGCAAGCTCTCGGTCAATCGCGGCGGCGAAACGGTGCACATGTCGGTGCGCTACAACGGGAAGCACATCGGCCCGTGCAGGAAATGACGCACGCCTTACTGGATCTTGTATTTTGGATGGTTCGAGCCGTATTTGAGCGCATCGACGGCGTTGCGCGCGCTCTCGACCGGATTTTTGCCCACGCAGAAGTAATCGGCATAGAGCACGCCGTGGTGGCGGTTGAATTCCTTCGTCTCGATGCGCCGCCACGCCGGTTCGCGCGCCTTTGACCAGGCACCGCCCGCGCGGCCGATCGCATAGTACTTTTGCTCGCGCGTTTCACAGCGGATACCTTCGAAGCTGACATTCACCGCACCGCCCGCCGTCTTCACGAGCAGCGTGTAACGGACGACGCCGTCATCTCCTATGGACACCGACGGCGCGTCGATAAAGAATTGATGGCCGGCAGGGGCGGTCTCGAATAGAAGCAGATTTTCCGCTTTGGGATACGCCGGAATCTGCGCTTCGATCTCCTTCCACGCCTTCTTCCCCTCGTCGTAGTCGTGTTCAAAGTCCCGTCCCTGCGCCGCTGCGCTCGCCGGCAACAGGCTCGCTCCTACGGCCACCAGGACGAGAATCAGTTTAATTGGCATAGATGTAATCGCGCGCAAGCGGAAGCGGCAGCGTGCCGTCGGACGCGGGCCGTCCGGCCAGCACCTGAAAAACGGAAAGCCACCCGCGTTCGAAAGAATTGGCCGAGCCCGCCATGTAAATATGCCAGACGCGGAAGACTTTCTCACCGACCGCCGCGATGGCGGCTTCGCGATTTTGTTCGAGGCGATCGACCCACTGCCACAGCGTCTTCGCGTAGTGCGGCCGCAGGCTCTCCACGTCGCGGCATTCGAGCCCCTGCGCCGACATCTCGGCGAGCAACTGCGACACGTGCACCAGCTCACCGCCGGGAAACACATAGTCGTCGATGAACTCCCCGATGCCGCTGCCGAGCTGGTCCTGGCCCATGACGTTGAGCGTGATGCCGTGGTTCATGGCGAGTCCGCCCGGCTTGAGCAGCCGAAAGAGCTTGCCGAAATAGAGCGGCAGGTTGCTGCGCCCCACGTGCTCGAGCATGCCCACGCTCGCGATCTTGTCGAACGGTTCGTCCTCCGGCACGTCGCGGTAGTCGAGCAGCTGGACGTCGCAGACGCCTTCGAGACCTTCCGCTTTGATCCGTTGGCGGGCGTACTCGTGCTGGTGCTCGCTCAGCGTGATGCCGGTCGCACGCACCTTGTAATGCTGTGCCGCCCACATGACGAGTGCGCCCCAACCGCAACCGACATCGAGAAAGCGTTCGCCCGGCTGGAGCTTGAGCTTGCGGCAGATCAAATCGAGCTTCTGCTCCTGCGCGATTTCAAGCGTGTCGTCGGCGCGTTTGAAATAGGCGCACGAGTAAACGCGGCGGCGATCGAGCCACAACTGATAAAAATCCTCGCCTACGTCGTAGTGATGACGGATTGCCTTGCGGTCGAAACTCCGCGTATGCCGCATCCACTGGAGCAGCCGCGAGCTGCCGCTGCCGGAGTTGGCCTGCGCGCCGCTCAGCTCTTCGGCCATGCGAACGATATCGCGCGCGTCGCCCTCCACGTCGAGTTCCTGCTCGACGTAATGGCGCGCGAGCTTGCCCATGCTGGGATTGAGGAGTGACATCAGGACTTTCGGCGAGCGCACCCCGACCGTCACGCGGGGAGCCACCGCGGGCGCTACCGTGACGCCGTTCCACAAACGCACGCCCAGCGGCAGGCCGAGTTCACGGATGCGGCGCTCGAAACGGTTGATGAGTTGCGTTTCCATTTCTTGGCCAACCCGCCCTCAACAAGTGCGCCGTTCGCCCTGAGCCCGTCGAAGGGCAACGGCCTACTCGTTGGCTTAGTTAGCATCGGTCCGTTCATGCTTTCCTTCGACTCGCAGCACGAACGGGGCTTTCAGGAGATTCCTTAATCGCCTCCTGAACCCCTCATCCCACTCTCTTACGCCAGGTCCGCCACCAGCGCATCGCGGACCGGCGCGCTGATTTTCTCAACCGTTACATTATATTGCGGATGGTCGATCCCCGCAGAAAGACCCGTGCCGCGCTTCAGCGCCTGCACCATAGTCGCGTCCAGCTCGAAGCGCAGGAAATGCACCGACGAGGTCTTCGACTCGGTCGCGCGCTCGAGATCTTCGTCGGCGATCGCATAGACGCGCGGATGACCTTCGACTTTGACCCACACCTTGTCCTCGATGCCGACCAGCCGTTCGAGCATCTGGCGCCGCACGTCGATGTCGGCATATTCGATCATCATCGTCGCCTTCCAGTTGCTGCCGTCGGGAATGAGCGGATTGTAGGCGTCGAGTTCTTCCTGTATGCCGGCTTCCTCGAAGATCTTTTCGGCGCGCAGCATCTCCTGCACCTGATAGCGCATGGTGAGTTCGTCCTCGAAGATCAACGTCACGTTGTCTCCGAGCTGGAGCGTGCGGTTTTTCTTGTGCGCGATGACACCCGCGCGGAATTCGTTGCGCGCCTTGGCGTAGGCTTCGAGCGTCATCAGGCTGTCGCGGGTAATGCGTGGCATGTCAAAGACCGTAGGCGAGGCGTACCAGTGTGATTGGATGCTGCTTCTCGGCGGAGGTTTCGCCCATGCCCTGCCGGATGTGACGCGCGGCGATGGCACAGTCGGAGCTCACGTAATCGGGTGCCGGCTCGGCCATCTGGCGAAAAACCGGGCGGCCGATTTTCATCGACTGCTCGAAGTATTCGGCTTTGACACCCCAGGTGCCATCGTGTCCGGAACAGCGTTCCACCGTCGTGACGACGGTTCCGGGAATTTTCTCCAGGAATTCGCGCGTCTTCTGGCCCAGGTTCTGCACGCGCAGATGACACGGCACGTGATAGGAGACTTTGCCGAGCGGTTGCTTGAAATCGGTGCGGAGCAGCCCGTCCTTGTAGCGCAATACGAGATACTCGAAAGGATCGTACATCGCGTCCGCCACCGCTTTCACATCGGCGTCTCCGGGAAACATCAGCGGCAGTTCCTGCTTGAACATGAGCGTGCATGAAGGCACCGGCGTAAGGACGGCATACCCCGCGCGCGCGACTTCGGCGAGAACGGGAATGTTCAGGTCCTTGAGCCGTGCGACGCCCTCGAGATCCCCGAGTTCCAGTTTCGGCATGCCGCAGCATGCTTCCTTCTCCACCAGCGCGGTCGGGATCTCGTTGTGCGCCAGTATCCGGAGGAGATCATGGCCGATGCCGGGCTCGTTGTAATTGACGTAGCAGGTGGCGAAGATCGCGACCTTGCCCGGCGTATTGCCGCCGTCCCTGACCGGAAAGGTCGCATCGGGTTGCGCGTGGCGGCGAAACCGGCGACTCGAGTACTCCGGCAGTTCGCGGTCCTTGTGCACGCCGAGCGTCCGATGCATGAGGCTGCGCGTAACGGATGCACGATTCGCGCCGTTCACGAATTGCGCGACGACCGGAATGCTGGCGAGCTTGCCGACCGCGTCGGTGCTGGAGAGCAGCCGGTCGCGCATTTTGATGTCGCCCTTTTTGAACTTGAGCGCCTTCGCGCGCAGCATCGTGTGCGGAAAATCGAGATTCCACGGGTGCGGCGGCACATACGGGCACTTGGTCATGTAGCACATGTCGCAGAGGTAGCAGCGGTCCACCACCTCCCAGTAGCGCTTCTTGTCCACGCCATCGACTTCCCCGGTCGGCCCGTCATCGATCAAATCGAAAAGCGACGGAAAAGCGGTGCACAGATTTACGCAACGGCGGCAGCCGTGGCAGATGCCGAATACGCGCTCGACTTCCGCGTAGAGTTTTTCCTCGTCGTAGAAATCGGCCGATTTCCAGTCCAGCGCATGCCGGGTGGGAGATTCGAGGCTGCCTTCTCGAACGGTCATCGTCGTATTGGTCAAAGGCGGTGCAGGATGAAGGAAAGGCGCCTCGCGGCGCCTTTCTCGTTCACCACGGGTTCCGGTGGCTGGTCAATCGGCAAGCTGGTCCAGCGCCTTCTGGAAGCGATTCGCGTGGGAGCGCTCCGCTTTCGCCAGCGTTTCGAACCAGTCCGCGATTTCGCTGAAGCCTTCGCCGCGCGCCACCTTTGCCATGCCCGGGTACATGTCGGTGTACTCGTGCGTCTCGCCCGCAATCGCGGTCTTCAGGTTGTCGCGTGTCTTGCCGAACGGCAAGTCGGTGGCGGGGTCGCCGCAGGTTTCGAGATACTCGAGGTGGCCGTGCGCATGGCCGGTTTCACCTTCCGCGGTGGAGCGAAACACGGCTGCGACGTCGTTCTGGCCCTCCACGTCCGCCTTCGCTGCGAAATAGAGATAGCGGCGATTGGCCTGCGATTCACCGGCAAATGCGGCCTTCAAATTCTCTTGAGTCTTGGATCCCTTCAGTTGCATGGCTTTCTCCTCTCCAACAAGCAATCGAGTGTGGACAGACCAAACGGATAAAACGCCCTTGCCGCGCGTTTCCTCCGATTGACGAAACAGGATTTAGACTGAATCTAATGTGTGAACCGAGTATAGGCTTCTGCACGAAGCGGTGTCAAGGAGAACACCGCCTCACCGGGCGAGCGTGGCTTCGATTTCGGAAAAGGTAAACGCCACCTGGCTCGTCTGTATGGTGATGCCGAGCTGACGCGCGATTTGTGTCGCGGAAAAAACCCCGCGGACGATGTGCCGTCCGCCTTCGCCCACTTCGACCACGAGCGCGTGCTGGCGGCCCGATTGCTTGAGCGTCGCGACGATGTGCCCCACTTTGGCGACGCGCACATCGGCGAGCTTGAGCACTTCGAGGCGCTCCTGTGGCGTCATGATGTCGCGCACCACGAGTTCCTCGCGCCGGATGCCGCGCTCGACGAGCGTCTGCACGGGTTTCTCGCCGAGGAGATCGTTCGCGGTGATGACACCGACCACCTTGCGATCTTGATCCACCACGAGGAGCAGGCGCACCCCGCGTTGGATCATCCGGCGGTGCGCTTCATCGAGCGTGTCGCCGGCGAGGATGATGACCGCCGTCACGTGCGCGAAGTCCGTCAGCACGTGCAGCGCCGGATCGTCGAGGTTGACTTTGTCGGGCAGGTGCTGGCTGGGTTGTGCGTAACCCGAACCAGACCGCAGCATGCTGTAAGTCAGCGCAGGATAGTCTCTGAGCATGGCCGATTCTCTTGCGTCCCGGCGGTTCGGCTCCGACCCGTCCGACTCAACCCTGTTCCAGCGCGCCTGCGGCCGGCGCGCTGTCCGATTCCCGGCCGTTGGGGCGGCGGTAAGCATTGCGTCGCAGGTAGCGCGCCAGTTCTTCCAGCGCCTTGCGGTAGACCTCGCGCTTGAAGTCGATCACCGCGTCCATCGACACCCAATACTCGTTCCAGCGCCAGGCATCGAATTCAGGCTTCTCGCTCGAACGGAGGCACACGTCGCAATCCCGCCCCGTGAGGCGCAGGAGAAACCAGATCTGTTTCTGGCCGCGGTAATGACTGCGCCAGTCGCGCCTGAGCCAGCGGTCGGGTACCTCGTAGCGCAGCCACTCGCGCGTGCGGCCGAGGATCTTCACGTGCTCGGGGTTCAGCCCGACCTCTTCCTTCAGCTCGCGATACATCGCGGCTTCCGGTGTTTCACCCGCCTTGATGCCGCCTTGCGGAAACTGCCACGAATGCTCTCGTACCCGCTTGCCCCAGAAAACCTCATTCTTCCCGTTGCACAGGATGATGCCTACGTTGGGGCGATATCCGTCACGGTCCACCATGGGAATACCCCTAACTCTGTCAGTTGGTACGATTTTTTCACAATTACCGATGGAAGGAAAGCGAGCGCGGCACGCACCTGCGCGCTATACGAACAGTTGGTCTTTGTCATGCCGGTTCATCTTGCGCAAGCTCGCGACAAATCGTGGAAATTCCAGGCCGTACTGGCGTTCGAGCTCGCGCGCACGCGCGGCGAGCGCATCCCAGCGCCAGCTTTGTGGACAGTGCCGGAAAGCGAAGACGATGATGTTGCCCGGTTTTTCGGCCGGCAGGCACAGCGTGCCCGAGGGAAAAACCGCTTCGATCCGAGCGAGGGTCTCGTGAAACTTACGGTCGCTGCCCCAAAGATTTACGACCAGCACGCCGCCTGAGTCGAGCCGCGCGTGGCAGGCGGCATAGAACGATTTGTCGGAGAGTTCCTCCACCTGCGATTCGCCGTCGTAGCCATCTACGGCGATAACGTCGAACACGCGACCGGCCTGGGTCATGTGCTCGGCTCCATTGCCGATGATGACGCGCAGGCGCGCGTCGTCTTCCGGCACTTGAAAGCACTGGCGGGCGATGGCAACGACGCGGGGGTTCACCTCGACCGCCTCGGTCGTCATCCACGGCAGATGGTGGTAGACGAACTTGGCGAGCGAGCCGCCGCCGAGCCCGATCATGAGAACGCGCGTAGGGCGATCGCTGAAGAGCAGGAACGCCATCATGCTGCGCGTGTACGCCAGCTCGAGGTCGTTGGGACGCGCGATGCGCATCGCACTCTGGATGGTGTCGCTGCCGATGTGCAGCGATCGCACGCCGTATTTTTCGCTGACGTAAACCGTTTCGGCGTCGTCCGCCGGCTTGCGCAAACGCCACTTCGCAAGGAATTTCATGATTCGTCTGGGGTGGGGGTCCGGTAGAATAATGCCTTTTTTCGCCTGGAACAGCCATGCGGGTCTCGCGGTTCTTCATTTCGACGCTGAAGGAAGCGCCGTCCGACGCGGAAGTCGTGAGCCACAAGCTCATGCTGCGCGCGGGACTCATCAAGCGGCTGACGAGCGGCGTCTACACCTGGATGCCGCTCGGGCTGCGCGTGCTGCGCAAGGTCGAGGCGGTGATTCGCGAGGAAATGAATGCGAGCGGTGCCGTTGAACTGTTGATGCCCGCGGTGCAGCCCGCCGAACTGTGGCAGGAATCGAAGCGCTGGGACGAGTACGGACCGGAGCTCCTGCGCTTCAAGGACCGGCACCAGCGCGATTTCTGCTTCGGACCGACGCACGAGGAAGTGGTGAGCGACGTCGTGCGTCGCGAAGTGAAGAGCTATCGCCAGCTTCCGCTCAATGTCTATCAAATCCAGACGAAATTCCGAGATGAGATCCGGCCGCGCTTCGGCGTCATGCGCGGGCGCGAATTCATCATGAAGGACGCGTATTCGTTTCATCCCGACAAGGCGAGCCTCGACGTCACATACCGCGAGATGTACGACTGCTATTCGCGGATCTTCACACGCCTCGGGCTCAAGTTCCGTGCCGTTGCAGCGGATACCGGCGCGATCGGCGGCACCGGCTCGCACGAGTTCCACGTGCTCGCGGATTCGGGGGAAGACGCGATCGCGTTCTGCCCGTCGTCCGATTACGCCGCGAACGTGGAGCTGGCGGAAGCGCTCGCGCCGGGCACGCCGCGTTCCGCACCGGCCCAGCCACTCACGCGCGTTCACACGCCGGGCGTGAAGACCATCACAGAGTTGTGCGCGTTTCTCAAGATACCCGTCGAGAAAACCGTGAAAGCGGTTTGTGTGGATGGGACTGACGGACGGCCCGTGCTCATGGTGGTGCGCGGAGACCACCAGCTCAATCTGGTCAAAGCGGGTAAGGTCCCACGGGTCAAAGTGCCCGTCAGCTTTTCATCGGCGGAAGCGATCCGCGCGTCTTTCGGCGCCGATCCCGGATCGCTCGGCCCGGTGGGATTCAAAGGGACCGTCATCGCGGACCGCACGGTCGCTGCCATGGCGGACTTTGTGGTCGGCGCCAACGAGGATGGCCATCACTA
>DATFGD010000505.1:0-10900 GCA_035249725.1 Burkholderiales bacterium | reverse complement strand
GTGATGAATGCTAGGAGCGGGGCGCAGTTAATATCGCGAATATTATCAAGACCCGCGACAACGCAGGCGCGCGTTTTGGCCACAACCCGAAGGGACGGGGCGATCTGGGCGCATTTCGTTGTCGGTCTCCCTTGCAATATTAGCGATATTGCTGCACTCGCCCTCCTAGAACTGCATCCCACATCGCCTCCGTCGCACACGTGCCTATTATTGAGATAGGTTCTTATTCTAAAACCACGCGGCAGGCATGTTTAACCGGCGCGCATACAAAAAATTATGCGCACCGATTCCGCGACATAGCAACTCTGATGCCGGATGGAAATGGCGCGATTTCTCCCGTTGAAGGCCCTAACGCGAAAGACAGGCACGTGATTTTGGGTTTTACCCACGGCGCTTCCGCATTGTAGATAGGTTCTCGCACAGCATCGTCCCATTTTTTTCGAAGCGCGGCGCTTCCTGACATAATGTCGCGCGAATTGCAGACGGCAACGACATGAAACCCAGCCACTCACACTTTCACGACATTCGGGGACTGCGCTACCACGTGCGGACCTGGGGAGATCGGCGCCATCCACCGCTGTTGCTGTTGCACGGCTGGATGGACGTCTCCGCCTCTTTTCAGTTTCTCGTGGACCATCTGCGTACGGAGCGCTACCTCGTCGCGCCCGACTGGCGCGGTTTCGGACTCACGGCATGGGCGCGCCAAGGTTACTGGTTCCCAGACTACTATGCGGACCTCGACATGCTGCTCGATCAATATGTCGGGCAAGCGCCGGCCGATCTCGTCGGCCATAGCATGGGCGGGGTCGTGGCATGCACCTACGCGGGCATGCGCCCGGAGCGCATCGCAAAAGTGGTGTCGCTCGAAGGTTTCGGCCTTGCACGTACAACGCCAGAGCTTGCACCCGGGCGCTATCGCAGGTGGCTCGAAGAACTGCGCGATCCGCCGGATTTCAAACGATACCGAACATTTGCGGAGGTGACGGCACGGTTGAAGCGCGGCAATCCCCGGCTCAACGATGAAATGGCCGAATTCCTCGCACAGCACTGGGCGCGCGAACACGGGCCGGGCGACATCCGGCTGGTGAGCGATCCCCGGCACAAGATGGCGAACCCGGTTCTTTTCCGCATCGACGAAACCCTCGCCTGCTGGCGCGAAGTGCGCGCGTCGGTGCTGTGGGTGTTTGCACGGCAATCGAAGGGTACCGGCTATCTCAAGGACACGCCGGAACAGTTGGCGGAGCGCAAGGGCGCCTTCCGGAATTTCCACGAGGCGTGGCTGGACGATTGCGGACACATGATGCATCACGACCAGCCTCAGCGCCTGGCGCGGTTGATCGAGTCGTTTCTCGCCGGCGACGTCGCGAAACCGGCACCGTGACGATGACCGATCGCACTCGGCCTTTGCTCGGCGTGCTGGGAGGCATGGGTCCGCTCGCGACGGTCGATTTCCTCGAGAAGCTGATCGAGGAGACGCCGGCTCGTCGCGATGCCGACCACGTGCCCGTGCTCGTGTATTCCGTGCCCCAAATACCGGATCGCCCGGCGGCGATCCTCGCCGGGGGCGAGAGTCCCCTGCCCCACATGCTGCACGGCCTGCGCCTTCTCAGGCAGGCGGGCGCCACGTGTCTCGCCATTCCGTGCAACACCGCACACTATTGGTACGACGACCTCGCGCGCGAGGGCGGCCTGCCGATATTTCACATCGCCGACGCCGCATGCGATCAATTGATTGCGCGCGGAACGGCTTTGCGCACGGTGGGATTGATCGCAACTGAAGGGACAATCGCTGCCGGGTTCTTTCAGCAACGGCTCGCGGTGCGCGGTTTACGCTGCGTGCTGAACACAGCAGAAGATCAGGACAAGCTGGTGCGGCCCGCAATCGAAGCGGTAAAGCGTAACGAACTCGAGGTCGCGCACGCGCTTGCCGTGCGCGCGGCTGCGAATCTTCTCACTGCCGGCGCGGATGCCGTGCTGCTCGCCTGCACCGAAATCCCCCCGGCGCTCGAGCACGCGCCGAGCGAGGTCGCCTCGTCGTGCGTGGACGCGACCCGGGCCCTGGCGCGCGCGTGCGTCGCGTGGTGGAAAAGCGCCACCACCCCGCTCGCTTGAGCGAGCACCCCTCCTCATCGGAGGAGGGGAGAAGTTACATGTTTTCCCCGCCTACATCAGGAGGGGTGGCTGCGGGTGGCTGCGAAGCAGACGGACATGTTTCCCCTCCTACATTAGGAGGGGTGGCTGCGAAGCAGACGGGGTGGTCCGAATCACTTCGGCGGGACGTAACCCGGCTTGGTGAGCACTTCCGGACGCAGGATCCCGTCGAGCCGTTCCTTGCTGAGCAGTTTCTTCTCGAGCACCACGTCATAGACGCTGCGCCCGCTTCGGAGCGCTTCCTGCGCGACTTCGGTGGCGTGGGTGTAGCCGATATAAGGATTGAGCGCGGTTGCAACGCCGATCGAGCGTTCAACCAGATTACCGAGGTGCTCGCGGTTGGCGCTGATGCCTTGCACGCAACGCTGGCGCAAGGTATCGCACCCATTGCGCAGGTGCGTGAGACTCTTGAACAGGCTGTGGGCGATGACCGGTTCGAATGCGTTGAGCTGCAACTGTCCGGCTTCCGCAGCGAAGCTCACCGTCACGTCGTTGCCGATCACTTCGAACGCAATCTGGTTCACCACTTCGGGAATAACGGGATTGACTTTGCCCGGCATGATGCTGGAACCGGCCTGCACCGCCGGCAAGCTGATCTCGTTCAGCCCGGCGCGCGGGCCCGATGAGAGCAGGCGCAGATCGTTGCAGGTCTTGGAGAGCTTTACCGCGACGCGTTTCAGCACGCCCGAAAGCTGCACGAAGGCGCCCGCGTCCTGCGTCGCTTCGACGAGATTGCTTGCCGTGATGAGCGCGATGCCGGTGATGTCTGCGAGCCGCTGGCACGCGAGTTTCGCATAATCGGGGTGGGAAGTGATGCCCGTGCCGATCGCAGTCGCGCCGAGATTGATCTCGTGTATCAGGAGCGCCGCCTCCTTCAACCGCTGCTCGTCTTCTTCCAGCATCACCGCGTAAGTCGAAAACTCCTGTCCCAGCGTCATCGGCACCGCGTCCTGCAGCTGCGTCCGGCCGACTTTCAGCACGTCGGCGAATTCGACGGCCTTCACCAGAAACGCCGCACGCAGTTCCGCCATCGCAGCGGTGAGGCGCTGGATGCCGAAGTGCAGCGCCACTTTCACCGCAGTCGGGTAAACGTCGTTGGTGCTCTGGCTCATGTTGACGTGCTCGACCGGGTGCAGATGGCGGTACTCGCCCTTCCTGCGACCCATGATTTCGAGTCCGCGGTTGGCGATCACCTCGTTCGCGTTCATGTTGGTCGAGGTCCCCGCACCGCCTTGCATCACGTCGACCACGAACTCTTCCAGCAGCGCACCGTCGCGGATTTGCTGGCAAGCCTGGACGATGGCGCGCGCCGGCTCGTCGTCCAGCAGGCGAAGATCGTTGTTGGCGAGCGCCGCCGCCTGCTTGACGCAAGCAAGCGCGGTCACGAGCTCGGGATAAATCGAAATCGGCGTGCCCGTGATCGAAAAGTTCTCCAGAGCGCGCAGCGTGTGTATCCCGTAGTACGCGGAAGCGGGCACACTGCGCTCGCCCAGCAGGTCATGTTCGGTTCGAGTCGTGCGGCGCGACATGGGCAGTCTCTCAGCTGTCGATAGGATCGCACTATACCAATCGGCGCCCATGCGGTTGATTTGGCTCGCAATGCCGGCTGGACAAAGCTATGCCGTTCGGCTAGATTGAGCCGCAAGCCATGCAACGCGGCTCACATTCGCAAGCCGCATCGAGAGGAGACTTCCATGAAACGCCGCGCCATCGTACTGACGAGTCTGCTCGTCGCGTTCGGCATCACGACGACTGCCGCCGCTGCCGAGCTCACCGGTACGCTCAAAAAGATCAAGGACACCGGCGTCGTCAAGATCGGCCATCGCGACGCGTCGATCCCGTTTTCGTATCTCGACGACCGGCAGCAGCCCATCGGCTACGGGGTCGAGATATGCATGAAGATCGTGGATGCGATCAAGCAGGAACTCAAGATGAAGGACCTCAAGACGGAGTTTGTGCCGGTTACTTCGCAGACGCGCATCCCGATACTCGCCGGCGGCAACATCGATGTGGAATGCGGCTCCACCACCAACAGCGTGGAGCGGCAGAAGCAGGTGGATTTCGCCTATACCTATTTCTTCACCGGCACCAAGCTCCTCGTGAAGAAGGCGTCGGGCATCAAGACCTACGACGATCTCAAGGGTAAGACCGTGGTGGTCACACAAGGCACGACCAACGAGCGCGCCATCAAGGCGTACAACGACAAGAACAAGCTCGGCATGAATTTCATCCATTCGAAAGATCACGCCGAGTCGTTCCTTGCCGTGCAGACCGGCCGCGCCGTCGCTTTCCCGATGGACGACATCCTGCTCTACGGCCTGCGTGCCAGCGCGAAGAACCCCGAAGAATACGCGGTAGTGGGCGAGTTTCTGTCCGAAGACCCGTACGCGATCATGCTGCGCAAGGGCGATGCGCCATTCAAGAAAGTGGTCGATTCGACCCTTGCGCGGATCTACAAAAGCGGCGAGATCAACAAGATCTACACCAAATGGTTTCAGTCCAAGATTCCGCCCAAGGGCATCAACCTAAACGTCCCGATGTCAGCCAAGCTGAAGGAGCTCATCAAGAACCCGAGCGATCAGGGCGTAGGGGCGTGTGGCATGATGAAGTGCTGACCGCGTGAGCGGGCAGCACCTGCACGCGATCGGGGAACCGCAGTTCCCCGATTTTTTTGGCAAGCGCGGTCTGCGCTAAACTCGCCGCAATGGATTTCAGCATCTTTCTGCAGCCGGCTTTTTCCGGGGGCGGGACTTACCTCGACTGGGTCATCTCGGGGGTCAAGTGGACTTTCTGGGTGTCCATCCTCGCGTGGGTCATCGCATTCACGGTAGGGTCCGCGTTGGGCGTGCTGCGTACTACCGAACTCGGCCCGTTGCGGGGCTTTGCCACCGCATACGTCGAGCTCTTTCGCAATATTCCCCTCCTCGTGCAGATGTTCATCTGGTACTTCGTGATCCCGGAGCTGGTGCCGCAGCAGCTCGGCGTGTGGATGAAAACCGGCATGCCGATGCCCGAATTCTGGAGCGCGGTGCTGTGCCTGGGCTTCTACACCGCCTCACGCGTCGCCGAACAGGTGCGTTCGGGCATCCAGTCGATCCCCCGCGGCCAAACCTACGCCGCGCTTGCCATCGGGCTCACGCGGTGGCAGACGTATCGCTACGTGCTCCTGCCCATGGCCTACCGCATCGTCATTCCGCCGCTGACCTCTGAATTTCTGACGATCTTCAAAAATTCGTCGGTCGCCCTCACGATCGGCGTGCTCGAGCTGACCGCACAAGCGCGGCAAATCTCGGAGTACACCTTCCGCGCATTCGAAGCGTTTACCGTGGCCACGGTCATCTACGTGCTGATCACGCTCACCGTGACGCTCGGCATGCGCCTGCTCGAAAGAAAGGTGCGCGTGCCGGGTTACATCGGCAGCGCGGGAAGATAGAGCAGACCCATGTTCGCCGGCTTCGATTTCGACGTGATCGAGCGTTCGCTGCCGTACCTGTGGGAGGGCATGCTCTTTTCGCTGGGACTGACGCTGCTGGCGATGCTCGGCGGGATCGTCCTCGGCACGCTGCTCGCGCTGATGCGGCTCTCCGATTTCACCCCGTTCAGCGTGCCGGCGGGCGCCTACGTGAATCTGCTGCGCTCGACGCCGCTCATACTGGTCATCTTCTGGTTCTATTTCCTGGTGCCGCTCATCATCAAGAAGGTGACCGGCGATCCCTACATGCAGGGCATCGGGCCGTTTTATTCAGCGCTCATCGCGTTCACGATGTTCGAGGCCGCGTACTACTGCGAGATCATACGGGCCGGCATCCAGAGCGTGCCGCGCGGGCAGGTGAACGCCGCCTATGCGCTGGGATTGCGGTATCCGCAGGCGATGGCGCACGTCGTGCTGCCGCAGGCCTTCCGCAACATGGTGCCGATACTGCTGACGCAGGGCATCATCCTCTTCCAGGATACTTCGCTGGTTTACGTGGTGGGCCTCACCGATTTCATGGGCGCGGCAAGCAAGGTCGCGCAGCGCGACGGCCGGCTGGTGGAGATGTACCTCTTCGCAGCGCTCGTTTACTTCATCCTGTGCTTCGCGGCGTCGCACTTCGTCAAGCGGCTGCAGGTGCGCTTCAATCCGTCTTCCAGCTAAGTGCAGGCGCCATGATCAAAATCAAATCGGTAAGCAAGTGGTATGGCGCCTTCCAGGTGCTGAAGGACTGCTCCACGCATGTCAATAAAGGCGAGGTCGTCGTCGTGTGCGGCCCTTCCGGCTCCGGCAAATCGACGCTGATCAAGTGCGTAAACGGATTGGAGCCGTTCCAGCGCGGCGAAATCGATGTGAACAGCATATCGGTGGGCGATCCGCGAACCGATCTTCCCGCGCTGCGTTCGCGGATCGGCATGGTGTTCCAGAATTTCGAGCTGTTTCCGCACATGAGCGTGACGGACAACATCAATCTCGCCCAGATCAAAGTGCTGCGGCGCACGCCGAAGGAAGCGAGCGAGCGTGCGCTGGCACTCCTCACGCGCGTCGGGCTGGAAACGCACGCGCGCAAGTATCCGGGGGAGCTTTCCGGCGGACAGCAGCAGCGTGTCGCCATCGCGCGGGCGCTCGCGATGGATCCGATCGCGATGCTGTTCGACGAGCCGACTTCCGCGCTCGACCCCGAAATGATCAACGAGGTGCTCGACGTGATGGTAGCACTCGCCCAGGACGGCATGACGATGATGGTGGTCACGCATGAGATGGGTTTCGCGCGCAGGGTCGCGCACCGTGTTGTCTTCATGGACGAGGGCGAAATCGTGGAGGACGCGCCGACCGAGGAGTTCTTCGGCAAGCCGCGGTCCGAGCGCGCGGTGCAGTTTCTTTCCAAGATCCTGCACCATTGATCCTCGTGCAAATAGTTGACAACCATCTGCACCACAAATCTTCCCTCGCACGCGACGCGGGAGAGGGGCGGGGGTGAGGGCAGAGCGGCGTCAGTCATTTCTTACGACGCTCGTTAAGTGAGAAAACTCTCATTCGCCTTTGCAGCCGTCGCCGTCGCCGCGCTGGGCGCATTCTGGTGGCTGCAGATCTTGACGTGGGAGCGCCACACCGGTTATTTCGGCCCGGCCTTCTCGCACGACGGGCGCCACGTCTATGCGGTGGTGCGCGAGACCGCCGGCTTCACCTGGGGCCTCGGGTGGGAACATTTCACGCCGCCGGCACACGCTTACCCGCTTACAGACAGTATTCGCCTCGTGCGCATCGATACCGCATCCGCCGCGGAGGAGACGCTCGAGCGCTGGTCCACAACACCGGTGTTGGAACGGGTCATCGCCGAATACCGGGGGCGCGTGTTCAATTCCCTGCGCGCAACCGTGCGCCCGGACGCAGCCGGAGGGGTCCGCTACGACGTGGAGATGGCGATCCCGGTGGTCCCCTCTTCCGAAATGCACGTGCTCTCCGGAAACTGGGCGCCGCAGGAGAACGTACGGCGGCGTGGTGAATGGCAGCGTGGTCAGAGCCCTGTCGGACCGAGCAGCCCGGTCCTTTCCGACCAGACCGAAGTCTTTGCGCTGCGCGGGCCCGAGTCTTTTCCATGCGCGTTGGTGCTGCTCGATCATCGGACGATGACTACGCGCGTTCTCGCCCACACCGCGGCTTATGCGAGTCGCTACCCCAGCGGGCCGCCGCTCGCTGCGTTGCTCGAGGTATCGCGCAAGAAGGACATCGACCGCATCGCGGAGGTCGAACGCGCGCGCGGTGCGCTCGTCGCAAAGTTCCGTGAAGCGGGCGCCTCCGAAATCGAGGCGCTGCTCAAGACCCATCGCGCGCTGGAAGATTCAGGCTACCTGCCGAAATCGCCCCGGCTCGTGGCGCGCGAGCTTACCCCGCAGGAACGCGATGCAAGCCGCACGCTTGCCCTTTTCGAAATCGCCGACGCCGAGATGGCCTCCGGCATCTTCCCCGATATCCAGCAAGCCCTCGCGGCACCCGGGACCGAGATCGATAAGTCGATGGGGAAGTACATCGTTCACAACGACTACGCGAACAGCCGGCTGCTGAACGCGCATCTCGCGTCCGGTGCACGCGAATTTCTGGTGCGCTTCCGCGGCGCGACTTACCGCATCGAAATCCGTCACGGGCGTTGAACGCGCCCGGGCGGCGGCTCACGCGCCGCAGACGCGATTCATGAGCCGCCGCAGGAAGCGCTCGCACTGCGCGATCTGGTCGAGCGTGACGTATTCGTTGGGTTTGTGCGCCTGCTCGATGGAGCCCGGCCCACAGACAACGGTCGATATACCGGCGCGTTGAAACTGCGCCCCTTCGGTGCCGAAGGAGACCTTGCCGATCTCCTCGCTGTCCGTCAGCTCCTGCACGAGCGCGACCACTTCGGTCTCCGCCCCGGTATCGAGTGCACCGATCTCCGAGAGCGGACGGATGTCGAAGCCCGCCGCGGGATCGGTCGCGTGCATCTCGGGCTCCAGCACGGAACGCACGTACTTGGTGAATTCGCGCAGCAGCGCATCGGGATCATCCCCGGGCAGACAGCGGAATTCGAAATCGAACGCGCACTCGTGCGGCACGATGTTGAGCGCAGTGCCGCCACGCAAGACGCCCGTGTGCACGGTCGTGTGCGCGACGTCGAAACTTTGATCGTAAGGCCCGTGGTCGCGATGCCGTCGCGCCATCTGCTTGAGATAGGCGACCGCTTCAGCCGCCGCCTCGACGGCGTTCACGCCGCGCGGCGCATAAGCGGAGTGGGCGGCCAGGCCGCGCACGGTGCAGCGAAAGCTCTTTTTCGCCTTGTGGGCGATCACCGGCTTCATCAGGGTGGGCTCGCCCACAATGCAGCAGCGAGGCCGGATGCCGGCGCGCGCCACGTCGGCGATGAGCCGCCCCACCCCGAGACAACCCACTTCCTCGTCGTACGACAACGCCAAATGCAAGGGCGTGGTCAGTCCGCGTTCGACGAACTCGGGCACGAGCGTAAGGGCACAGGCGATAAAGCCTTTCATGTCGGCGGTACCGCGCCCGTAGAGCCGATCGCCGTTCTCGGCCAGCGCGAAGGGATCGGTGTCCCAGGCCTGCCCCTCGACCGGCACCACATCGGTATGTCCGGAGAGCACGATGCCGCCGTTGCCGGAGGCAAGCGTCGCAAACAAGTTCGCCTTGCGCTTTTCGTCATCGAAAGTCAGCCGCACGTCCGCAGCATACGGGCGCAGGTACTCCCGCACAAAATCGATGAGATCCAGATTGGAATCACGGCTTACCGTGGCAAAGCTGACCAGCTTGCTCAGCATCTTCACACTGGCCGGTGCCGCACGCGCTTCTATGCTCATTGACGCGCTCGCCCAAATCAGCAGAATAGGCCGCTGGTCCCGGGAGCGTCAATTGAGCGGCCACTCTGCTTTGTAGTTATAGCGCTACAAATTCGTAGCGCCCTCTCTACAGGCCGTCCGGTGTAGTCTTGCACAACAAAAACTCGCGCAAAAAACTACATCCTGGACAGAGGGAGTCCCTACCCCGGATACCGGTTCCCGACTTCACGGAGCCGTCGGCCTGTTTCGTACTCAAAATTACACTCAATACGCGTCGAACGCTTGGAGATGGAACATGAACCAGCCCGCCCAGCAAGCTGAATCGTCGGCCATTACGCACGCTGAAGAACTGACCCTGGTGCACGATGCGCTGAAAGCGCTGCATCGAGGCGATGCGTCCGCCCGACTCCCTTATCGCGGAACGCCGGGCTTCCTGCGGGTCGCGGAAGTGTTCAACGAGTTGGTCGAGCATAACGCCATGATGGCGGACGAACTCGCGCAACTGAGCCAGGTCGTGGGCAGGGAAGGCAAGCTACGCAAACGCGCCTCGCTGCCGAACGCGCGAGGGTTCTGGGCGCAGGAAGTCGAGAACATCAACTCGCTCATCGACCACCTCGTTTATCCGACCACCGAGGGCGCGCGCGTCATCGGCGCAGTCGCGCAAGGCGATCTCTCCAAGACCATGGCGCTCGATATCGACGGCCGGCCGCTCGAAGGCGAGTTTCTCCGCACCGCCAAGACCATCAACAAGATGGTAGAACAGCTCGGAAACTTTTCCGCCGAAGTGACGCGGGTGGCCCGCGAAGTGGGCACGGAAGGGAAGCTGGGCGGTCAGGCCAAGGTAAAAGGTGTCGCGGGCGTCTGGAAGGATCTCACCGATAACGTGAACTCGATGGCCGGCAACCTCACCTCGCAGGTGCGCAACATCGCGGAGGTGACAACGGCGGTTGCGCAAGGCGACCTCTCGAAGAAGATCGAGGTCGACGTTAAAGGCGAGTTCCTGACGGTCAAGAGCACCATCAACACGATGGTGGACCAGTTGCGCTCGTTCGCCTCCGAAGTGACGCGTGTAGCGCGAGAGGTCGGCACCGAAGGGATATTGGGCGGTCAGGCGCGGGTGGAAGGCGTTTCAGGCACGTGGAAAGATTTGACGGACTCGGTGAATTCGATGGCCGGCAACCTTACGTCCCAGGTGCGCAACATCGCCGACGTCACGAAGGCCGTTGCGGCAGGCGACCTCTCGAAGAAGATCACGGTGGATGTGAAGGGCGAGATCCTTCAACTCAAGAACACCATCAATACCATGGTGGACACGCTGCGGTCGTTCGCCTCCGAGGTGACGCGGGTCGCGCGTGAAGTCGGCACCGAAGGCAAACTCGGCGGCCAGGCCGACGTGCAGGGTGTTGCGGGCACGTGGCGCGACCTCACCGACTCCGTGAACTCGATGGCGGGCAAT
>DATFGD010000504.1:0-4900 GCA_035249725.1 Burkholderiales bacterium | reverse complement strand
TGATCATGCCCTGGCAGTTGGGCCCGATGACGCCGATGTCGAACTCGCGCGCAATGGCGATGAGTTCCCGCTGCAGATCGATTCCACCGCCCCCGATCTCGGAAAAACCGGAACTGAAAATGATGACGTACGGCACGCCTTTCATGCCGCACTGGCGCAGCATCTCCGCAACACGTGATGCGTTAACCAGGATGAGCGCCAGATCGGGCGTTTCCGGCACTTCGGCGAGCGTCGCATAGCACCTCACGTCCGCAACCTCCTGGTAGCGCGGGTTCACGGGGTAGAGCGCACCGGGGTAGCCATGCGATTTGAGGAATCTGAGCGGCTGCCCGCTTATGGTATTGAGATCCTGCGAGGCGCCGATGATCGCGACGGCACGCGGATTGAAAAAGCGTTCGAGGTCGGTACGCACGGCGTATGAGCGGGCAGTAGACGCACCGCAATGGCGGCGCGGAAAAGGCGACATGATAGGCGCTTCCCGCGCCCGCGCTCAACCGAATACTGAAGGGGCAGGCCTACGCAGCGGGCAGGCTGTAGTTCTTTTCGCGGAAGAGCCGCAAGCACGCATCCACGACGCGCGCGTCGAAACGGGTTCCGCGACTCATGACGATTTCCGACAGTGCGGCGTCGAGCGCCACCGCCGCGCGATAGGGCCGGTGAGAGACCATGGCTTCGACGACATCGGCCACGGAGAGGATCCGCGCCTCGAGCAGGATCTCTTCGCCTTTGAGGCCCAGCGGATAGCCCGAGCCGTCGAACATCTCGTGGTGCTGGAGCACGATACGCGCGATGGGCCACGGGAAGTCGATGTTCTTCAGCACGTCGTGTCCCGCCTGGGAGTGCGTGCGCACCATGGCGATTTCAAGCTGTGACAGCCGGGAAGGCTTGACCAGTATTTCCGCCGGGACATGGATGGTTCCGATGTCATGCACCACGCCGGCAAGATGCAGCCCGCGCACCCGCTCGTCGGCGAGCCCCATCTCGCGCCCGATCGCGGCCGCAAGATCGGCGACGCGCCGCTCATGCCCCGCCGTATACGGGTCGCGCAGTTCGGCCGCGGCCGCGATTGCGCTGATCGCCCCTTCCATGCCTTTGAGAAGGCGATGCTCCGCGTGGCGGCGCTCGGTCACGTCGTGCAGATTCACCACGCCGACTTTTTCCCCGTCGAGATCGAATGCGCCGCTGCCTATCCCCTCGACCGTGCGCCAGTTTCCGTCTTTCCGCCGCATCCTGAATTCGATGGCGATATGCTGCGAGTCGCCCTGCACGATGCGCTGGTATGAGGAGCGCACCCGCGCTGTATCGTCGGAATGAACGAGTTCCAGGCTCGAGCGGCCAATGCGCTCCGCCGGCGCGTAGCCCAGCATGCGTTCGATCCCGCGGCTCTCATACTTGACCGCACCGGCCGCATCGATCACGAGGATGACGTCGTTGCAGTTCTCGATGAGCGCCCGGAAATACGTTTCCCTGCGTTCGAGACGCAGTTCCGCAAATTTGCGCTCGGTGATGTCCTCGAACACCCAGATCGCGCTGCCCGCCTCCTTGTCGCGCACGAGGGCCCGACCCACGACGTGCGTCCACAAGGGCGTACCATCCTTGCGCCGGAGCTGCACGTCAGCCTGGTAGACGCGCCCCTGGGCAAGCTGTGCATCGGCCTCGCGCATGTATTTCTCGTGGTCTTGCCGGGCGGTGTGAATCCGCTCCAGGCTCTCGCCTACCAGCTCGTCCCGGCCATAACCGAAGAGTTCGGCAAAGCGGCGATTGACGCGCTCGATCGCTCGCTCCCTGGTGAATGCAATCCCCGTCACCGCGTTTTCGAACAGCACTTCCAGTTCCGCGGACGCGTCGCGCATCTTCGCTTCGGCGCGTTTTCGATCGGTCACGTCGATGGACGTACCCAGAATGCCGAGCGCCTTTCCATCCGCATCACGCAAAATGGCGGCGGACATGAGGCTCGTGAATACTTCGCCGTTCTTGCGCCGGTTCTCGACTTCGCTCACCACGCCCTGCCGCTCGAATACGAGCCGGCGTATGGCCTCACCGGATTCCGGATCGGCATACAGCATGTTGGCCGGCCGGCCTACCGCTTCTTCCCGCGTATAGCCGAACGCCCGCTCGGCCGCCGGATTGAACTCGAGAATGCGCCGATCGCGGTCGACCGCGACAATGACGGCCAGGGAAGAATCGACGATGCTGCGGGCGTACTGACCGGACGCGCGAACGGATGCGACCGCTTGCTTGAGTTCCGTGATGTCTTGAAAGATATACAGGCGCCAGCCGGGCGGCAGGCCGGCCGACGGGCCGGCCGAGCGCACCAGGAATACCTCGTCCTCGGCGACCGGGAGCTCAAATTCGTCATCTTCCGTGCCGGAGTCGGGCACGGTGAACGGCGCATTCTGGATCGGGAACAGTTTCCAGTACACGCGGCCGATCAGGTTCTTGACCGGCACGCCGGCACGCTCGGCGTAGGCGCGGTTCGCGCGAACGATGCAGCCTTTACTGTCGTGCATGAATATCGGCTGCGCCAGCGCATCGACCGTCTGGGCCCACGACTGCCGCGCTTCTTCGATGCGGCGCGAGCGCAGCGCCTGCTCCTTGAGGAGTGCCTGAAGGCTCTCCACCTCCGCCCGCGCGGCCGCCAATTCCGCCTGCAACCGCGCGATCTGGGCGGTCTGGTCCTGGCCGTCCTTGACCGGTACTGCGCTCACGCATCCTCCCTATCGTGCCTTGTGCAAGTTAAATCACAAAGCCGCGAAACTCAAGCGCTTACGAGACTGGCAGGTTACGGGCGCTAAAGCGAGGGAAAACCGCACGCAGTGGCCGGTTTCCGCCTGGCGAAGCGCGAGCAGGCGGTCTGCGGTCCTTTTGGCGAATTGCGGGCGGGAAATCCACGAGCGATGGCCGTCCGTATATTGGACGCCCTGGGCGGCTCGCCGCAAAGGCTAAGAAGAGGCGCGCGGTCCATATGTTATGATGCCCTGCATCCGATTTTCCGCAGCGTCGCAATGTCGAGTCTCGCCGCCCCTCTCCGTAGCCTTAACCTCTCGCGGGACGTCTGGCTGATCTCCCTGGGCCATGGGCTCACCCACTGGTACACGGCGACGTTCTACCTGCTGCTCCCGCTGATCGGCCGCGAACTCGGTCTCTCGTACACCGAGATCGGGCTCATCATGACGCTACAGCACCTTGCCGGGGCGATTTCGAACATTCCGGGCGGCATCCTGGCGGATACCGTGGGGAAGAAGGGCTACCTGATGGCCGCCTCGCTGTTCTGGGTGGGCTTCCCGTATGCGCTCATGAGCCTGACCCACAGCTTCTGGATGCTGCTCGTGTGCGTGACCCTGGTCGGCATTGGCAACAATCTTTGGCATCCCGCCGCCATTCCCACCCTCGCCTACCGTTACCCTGAACGCAAAGGCCTCGTGCTGTCGTTCCACGGCATGGGGGGCAATCTCGGGGAAGCGCTGGCGCCTTTCGTCGTGGGCGCGCTCCTCGCGTGGCTGAGCTGGCGCGCGGTGGTGGTCGTCAATGTCGTGCCGGGCATCGTGATGGCAGTGCTCATCCTGTTGCTGCTCGGCGCCTTCACCATGGGGCGGGGCGAAAACGCGATCAATGCAAAGGGACAGTCCTTCAACGCGAGAAATTATTTGAAGGATTTCACGAGCCTGCTGCGCAACAAGGGACTGATGCTCGTCTCCTGCAGCGCCGCGTTCCGGTCGATGACGCAGGCCGGGCTGCTCACCTTCCTGCCGGTATACCTCGCCTACGAAATGGATTATTCGCCGTTCATCGTCGGCATCTGCCTGACGCTGCTGCAAACCGCAGGCTTCATCGCCGGACCGTTTGCCGGCCATCTCTCGGACCGCATGGGTCGCAAGCGCGTCGTGATTTCGAGCATGCTGCTCACCGGCGTCACGATCATCGGCATGGCGCTCGCAGGGCGCAGCATCCTCTTCGTATTCTTCATCGCGCTGGTAGGCTTCTTCCTTTACGCCATGCGCTCGGTGCTGCAGGCGTGGGCGATCGAGTGCACGCCCAAGCATCTGGCCGGAACCGGCGTCGGCGTGCAGTTCGGGATTACCGCTATCGGTGCAAGCGTCGCCCCGGCACTCTTCGGAGTGATCGCCGATGCGTGGGACATCTACGCGGCGTTCTACTTCCTCGCCGGCACCATCATCGCCGCCAATTTTCTGGTGTTCTTCGTGCCCAATGGCGAAGCGCCCAGGGTCGCGCCCGCAGCGGCTCGTTAAGATATTCTTCTGCTATCCTGGCGTCTTCGTCGCCGCTTCGAGCAAACGAACTCAATCCACGCGGGCGCCGGAGTCTTTCACCGCTTTCGCCCACTTCGCGACCTCGGACCTGATGTAGGCCCCATATTCGGCGGGGGTTGTCGTAAGCGGTTCGGCGCCCTGCTCGCTTAGGAATTTCTGCATGGCGGGCTCCTTCACGATCCGAACGATCGCCGCATTCAATTTCTCGACGACGGCTGCAGGCATGCCGGCCGGGCCCACGAGCCCGTTCGCGCCACTCGCTTCGAAACCCGGCACGCCGGATTCGTCGATGGTCGGCACATCGGGCAGCGCGGAGATGCGTTTGGCCGTGCTCACCGCGAGCGCACGCAGCTTTCCGCTTTTCACGTGCGGGACGGCGGAAGGCGAAGTTGCGAACGACAACGCGACGTGGCCCGCCAGCAGGTCGTTCATCGCCGGGGGCGCACCTTTGTAGGGAACATGGACGATATCGATGCCGGTCCTCGACTTGAAAAGCTCTGCGGTGAGATGCGGCTGGCTGCCGTTACCGGCTGAGCTATAGTTGATCTGGCCCGGACGCTTCTTCGCGTACGCGATGAGTTCCTTCATGGTTCTGACGGGCAACGACGGATGCACGGCAAGGACCTGTG
>DATFGD010000503.1:0-7121 GCA_035249725.1 Burkholderiales bacterium | reverse complement strand
GCTGACGCAAACCATAGTCGTCAACGGACCCGTGGACTTAACGGGCGGCAGTGGCGGCAACGCGGATTCATCGATCGTCTCTGGCGGTACTCAAACGATAGTGAATACCAGTGGCAACATCTCCCTCACTGGAGGAGCGGGTGACGGCGCCGATGCCATTATCTCGTCGCTCAGTAGTCAGAGTATCACCAGCGCGGGCAACATTGCCGTGACCGGCGGAACAGGAACGAACTCCGATGCGCTGGTTTCGTCCTCCTCACTCCAGTCTCTTATTGCTGGTGGCGACATCTCTCTCGTCGGTGGGCCAATATCCGGCTCGGATGCGATCATCTCCAACATCGGCGCACAGCAAGGATGTTCGCTGTTGTCGTTTCTGTGCGGTGCTCAGCAAACATTGGTCGCAGGCGGAAGCATCCTCCTTAGCCCCGGGATCGGTCTCGCGTTGATCGAGGGCGGTCAGAGATCCAATTCGGCGGGTGCGGGCGCATTCCTTTCGTCGGATGCGACACAGCAGACGCTCGCCAACCTGGATGAGCTTCTCCTCGCCTTCGACGCGCTTGCGCCCGGAACCGACGAACCCGATGTCGGCAGACGGGTACCGATATGCCGGTAAGCTTTGGGAGGGAAGGGCCGTTGCGGTCATTGGGCGCCCTGATATTTTTCTGGTCCGCTTTAGCGTTGGGAATGCCTATCGCGGCCGCCGCCACGCCGGCAGGTGAAGTGATCTACGCGCACGGGATTACGAGCGCGCAAGGCGCAGGTGATGCAGCGCGCTTTGTAACCAAGGGCGACGCGATCAACGAAGGCGACGTGATCAGCACCGGTCCGAAGGGCTTCGCCGTCATCGGGCTCAAGGACGGCACGAAGGTGACCCTGCGTCCCGAGACGAGCTTCGCTGTCGAGAAGTTCAGTCACGGCGGCACGGAAGAGGCGGGCTTTTTTCGCTTGCTCAAAGGCGGCGTGCGCGCCATTACCGGCCTCATCGGCAAACGCAATCCGCAAGGCATGCGCATGAGCACGACCACCGCGACGATTGGCATACGCGGGACGAGCTTCGATGCGCGGCTTTGTGAAGCGGATTGCGCGAAGGAAGTGCGGACGGCACGAAAGGATGTGCCGCCCAACGCCGAGCTGATCGTGGCACGTGTCGCGGAACACTCCGGCGGTGGGACGCTCACTGGGTCGAAGGGAGAGGCACGAGCAATCACTCGTGGAGCGCCGCTTTTCAACGGGGACACCGTGCGCACCGACAAGGGCAGCTATGCAGTGCTTGCGTTTCGCGATCGCTCGAAAGTCACGATCATCAGCGAAACGGAATTCAAGCTGGAGAACGTGCGCTTCAGCGGGCCGCAATACGACCAAGGCAATTTCGTCGTGCGGGTCGTGAAGGGCGGTGTGCGCGCATTGACCGGGCTGCTTGCTAAACGCGAGCCGAAGACCGTCCAGATCAATACGCTCACTGCAACAGTCGGGATACGCGGTACCGGGGTGGATGGACGCCTTGCACTGGACTGCGCGGGCGGTTCCTGTGCCGAGGCAGCATTCGTATACACCTGGGAAGGCGCGGTTTCGCTGCAGGCAGGACAGAGAAGTCTCGATATCGACAGCGGTCGCGCCGGGGTGTTCAACCCCGCCCAGGACCGGCTCGCGCTGCTCGACAGTGTGCCGCAGTTTTTCCTGGACGAAACGGCGCCCCGGCCAGACAACGTGCAGGTGGACTTCGAGAATCTGTTCGCGTTTATCGGGGTGGATGGCTATCCGGCCGGATTCTACATCGGCATGCTGGATGGCCACGTCGAGTTCGCCGGCTCAGGCGGATTCATCGATCTCGGTCCCGGTGAAGCCGGTTATCTCGGCGACGGGCAAAGCGTTCCCGTGCGCCTCGTCCGCTATCCGGATTTCCTGCTGAGCGACCCTTATCCGAGGCCTGAAAAATTCGATGAGCAGACGGTACGCCTGCTCGATGTCCTTAACCCGGGCGGCGGTCCCGGCGATCTGATTTGCAACATGTGATGTCTACGCTTACACAAAAACTTTGCAAGGCGCTGCTCTTCGCCACTTTATGCTCCTTGACGAGCGCAGGATGGTGCCAAAGCACGCCGACGAGCAGCGCACCGATACTCGAGGTGAAGCGTTTCATCATCGAAGGAGACAATCCGCTCTCGGCCGCGGAAACGGACGCGGTTTTGGCCCCGCATCTCGGCGCACATAAAAGTCTTGCGACGATCGAAGCGGCCGCCACTGCGCTCGAACAGGCGTTGCGTGAACGCGGTCACGCGTTTCATCGCGTCATCGTCCCTGCTCAGCGACCGATTGGGGGCGAACTCAAGCTGCAGATTCTCCATTTCCCGATCAACGAAGTAACGGTGACAGGCAACGAGCATTTCTCGACGGAGAACATCCTTCGGAGTCTACCCGCGCTTGAAGCGGGCAAGTCACCCGATCTCAAAGCACTCTCGAGCCAGCTCGGTCTTGCCAACGAGCATCCATCGAAGCGGCTGTCCATCAACATCAAGGAAAGCGTCCGGCGCGACGCCCTCGATGCCGAAGTGCGCGTACGGGACGGTAAGATTATTCAGCCCTTCGTCTCGGTCACTGGGCACACGCGCGACTTCGACAACACGATCAACAGAAACACGGGGTACACGCGGCTCACGGCCGGAATTCAGCATGCGAATCTGTTCGATCGCGACCATGTGCTCACTGCCGCGTACACCACGTCACCCGAACACCTCAGCAGTGTGAGCCAGTACGGCCTTTTCTACTGGCTCCCGTTCTACGGCTACAACACGTCCCTCAATGCCTACTGGACCAAATCGGACATCAACACCGGTACAGTGGGGCTGGGCGGGCAAAGCTTCGAAGTGAGCGGAAAAGGCGAGTTCTGGGGCATGCGGGCGACCTACGCGCTGCCGCGGTGGGACGAGATGAGCCACCACGTTTCGCTCGCAATCGACGACCGTTACTTCGAAAGCACGCTCGCGACCACGGGACTGGTTCAGACCGTTCCGGTCGGGAGCCGCCCTGTTTCGCTGCGCTATACGGCCCGTCTCGAGCGGCCGCGCACCACGTTTGGCGGCTATGCGGAATACGTTCTCAATACCGGCGGCGGGCGCGCCAACAGCGATGCCGAATATGCGCTTTCTGCCTTGCGCACCGGGGAGAATCCCGGGCCGCACTGGGAGGCTTGGCGCTGGGCCCTCGAGGGGCACTACGGCTTCGCCCAGAACTGGACACTGATCGGCCGCGTGCGCGGGCAGTATGCGGACGAACCGCTGATCCCGGGAGAGCAGTTCGGAATCGGGGGCGCAGCCTCGGTGCGCGGCCTGCGTGAGCGGGAGACCGCCGGCGATCGCGGCTATTCGTTCAACATCGAGATGCAGGGACCCAATGTGGGCGCAGGACTCCTGCCCTTTGTGTTCTACGATCAAGGCTATCGCAGGCATGTGAGCCCGGTTCCGGCGCTTCCCACCAAGGACACGGCCTCCAGTATCGGCGCGGGACTGCGCTGGAACTGGCAGCGCAAGCTCGACGTGTCGATCACGTACGCCAATGTGCTGAACGGCGTCGCCCTGGGGACGCCGAGCGGGCACGATCAACTTCTCTTCTCCGCGTTCTATCGTTTCTGAGGTCGGTACAGCAGGAACACCGTAGGTCGCCGGTGGAGCAGGGGCGGAAGTTTGCGCCATGCCTGCACCGACTGCGTGCGTATCGATTCAGAAGGCATTGAGAGATCCGTAGCGACACATAGGAGCGTGTCGCCGTGACAGGCATCCAGAAGCCCGCGAAAGAGTGCGTCGTTCCGATACGGCGCCTCGATGAAGACGTGGGCGCAGTCCGCTCGCTGTGATTCGCGTTCAAGTTCCTGCAGTTTCGCGTGGCGTTCCTCGACTCGTACGGGCAGATACCCGTGGAAGGCGAAGCGCTGACCGTTGAGGCCGGAGGCCATCAAAGCGAGCAGCACCGCCGACGGTCCCACCAGTGGAACGACGCGAATGCCGTGTTCGTGCGCAAGGCGGACCAGGAGCGCCCCCGGATCGGCTACGGCCGGGCAACCGGCGTCGGAAAGCAATCCGCAATCGATCCCGCCGAGCAATGGCGCCAACAGCTCGGGCAGCACGGCGTCGGGCGTATGCTCGTCGAGTGTTGACATCTGAACGCCAGGCAGAGCGTGCGGATAGCCCACGCCTTTGAGAAACTGACGCGCGCTTTTGGGATTTTCGACGATGAATGAGGAGAGCGTGAAAAGTCGGTCGCGCGTGCTTGCGGGCAGTACGTTGCTGGCCTCACCGCCCAGCGCGGTCGGAATCAGATAAAGCGTTCCAAGCTTCTTCATCCCGCCAACGCCTCACACGACGTTCACGCGCTCATTTTGCAGCATCGTGACGAGCCGAATCAGCGGCAGTCCGATCAGCGCAGTCGGGTCGTCGCTGACGACCCTTTCGACCAGAGCGATGCCGAGTGCTTCGATACGTGCGCTGCCGGCGCAGTCATAGGGGCGCTCGCGAGCAAGGTAGCGCTCAACCTGCTCGTCAGTGAAGTGACGGAACTGCACCGTCGTGGGCACGTTTACGAGCTGCAAGCGGCCCGAGGTCGTGTCGCAAACGCAAAGTGCGGTGTGGAACACGACGCGCTTGCCGCGCACCGAGTGAAGTTGCCGTAATGCGGTGTCGTGGTCGCCCGGCTTGCCGATATGTGCGCCATCGACTTCGGCGACCTGGTCGGAACCGATCACCAGCTTGCCCGGTGCGCGTGGGGCGACTGCGCGTGCCTTTGCTTCTGCGAGGCGCAGCGCCGTGTGCTCGGCGTGTTCGCCGGGCAACGGCGCTTCATCCACATCCGGGCTGATCACTTCAAACGGCAATCCGAGACGCTCCAGCAAGCCGCGGCGGTAGGCGGAACTCGAAGCCAGTACAAGTTGCGCGTAAATCACGTTGCGCGCGCGCTGAAACGGTTGTGCGGGATGACGCAACTCAATGGATCTAAGTGCCTGCCGACTTTGATTTTTTCCCGCTTTTCTTTTGACAGCATGGCACAAAAATACTATCATGCGCGCCTTATGTCTGCACAGACTGTCATTGATAGTCTGGAATTCGCCCGCGCAGCACAGCAATTGCGGGGCAGCATCCCGGTAACAAGACTGACCCGACTTCAGGATTGCCTTGCCGATAGCAGCGGTGAGGTCGATTTCGTGCTGACAGGCGGACGCAATAATGAGCGCCGGCCGATCCTGCGGATGGAAGTCAGCGGGGTGCTTCGTTTGCAGTGCCAGCGTTGCCTGGGCGCGCTCGAATATCCGTTACGCCTTGACAACACGCTGCTGCTCGTTCGACTGGGTGAGGATGTGAGCGCGAACGCAGAGGATCCGGATGCGCCCGATTGCATCGAGGCGAGCCCGGAACTGGATGTGGCGGCGCTGATCGAGGACGAGATTCTGCTCAGCCTGCCGTTCGCGCCGCGTCACGCGGAGAACGCCTGCCGCAGCGCCTTGGATGGACGCGAGCGCAGCACAGGGAAACAGTCGGCGTTCGCCAAGCTGGCGGAACTCAAGACTCTGCGACAGAAACAGTGAACTTTCAGGAGCTATGAAATGGCAGTCCAGCAGAACAAGAAGTCGCCGTCGAAGCGGGGCATGCATCGCTCGCACGACTTTCTCACGAATCCGCCGCTCGCGGTGGAACCGACGACCGGCGAGGTGCACTTGCGGCACCACATCAGCCCGAACGGCTATTACCGCGGAAAGAAAGTCATCAGAAACAAGGGCGAATAGCCGCACCTGCGCCCGCGAGGCGTGAGTCCCCACCCGGCGACCGTGCCGCATTACAACGATAACGGGCACGGCAAGGAGGCTTGCTCATGGATGTGACCGTTGCCATCGACTGCATGGGCGGCGATCACGGTGCGCACATCACGGTCCCCGCAGCGGTGGATTGTGTAGCGCGCGATCCCTACACTTCCGTCATTCTGGTCGGCGACCAGGAATCCATCGAATCGGAACTGCGCCGTGCGCGTTTCGCCGGAAGCGGCCGCGTGCGCGTCCGGCACGCGTCCGAGGTCATCGCGATGGACGAATCACCTGCGCTCGCATTGCGCAACAAGAAGGATTCCTCGATGCGCGTGGCGATCGATCTCGTGAAGGAAGGCGAGGCTCTCGCATGCGTGAGCGCTGGCAACACCGGCGCGCTGATGGCCATTTCCCGGTTCGTGTTGAAGACGCTGCCAGGTATCGACCGGCCTGCCATTGCAAGCGTGCTGCCGACGCTCAAGGGTCACACCTACGTCCTCGATCTTGGTGCGAATGTGGACTGTGCCGCTGAACATCTTCTTCAGTTCGGCATCATGGGTTCGGAGCTCGTCGCCTCAGTCGAGCACCGTGAGCGACCCAGCGTCGGCCTGCTCAACATCGGGGAGGAGGACATCAAAGGCAATGAGGTCGTCAAGCGCGCAGCGGAACTGCTGCGTGAGAGCGGGCTCAATTTCCACGGCAACGTGGAAGGCGACGACATTTATAAAGGCACCACCGACGTCGTCGTCTGCGACGGATTTGTTGGCAACGTGGCGCTAAAGACCTCCGAAGGCCTGGCGCAAATGCTCGCAACTTACCTGCGCGAGGAGTTCGCCCGCAACCTGTTCACGAAACTGGCCGGCGCTATCGCGTTGCCGGTGCTGAACGCATTCAAGCGCCGAGTCGATCATCGTCGTTACAACGGGGCGACGCTGCTCGGTCTGCGCGGGATCGTCGTCAAGAGCCACGGCTCGGCAGATACCTTTGCTTTCCGCTTTGCCATTGAGCGCGCCGTCGGAGAAGCACGAAGCGGCGTGCTGGCTCATATTACCGACCGCATGTCGCTCATCCAGCAGAGCGCCGCGTGACGACTTATTCGCGCATCGTCGGCACCGGCAGCTACCTGCCCGCAAAAGTTTTGACGAACCAGGATCTCGAGCGCATGGTGGAGACCACCGACGAATGGATCTACACGCGCACCGGTATTCGTCAGCGCCATATTGCCGCGGACGGCGAGAACGCGAGCGACCTCGCGCTCGCCGCAAGCAACAAGGCGATGGAGGCGGCCGGGATCCGGCCGCAGGACATCGACCTGGTCGTTGTCGCTACCACCACC
>DATFGD010000502.1:0-21329 GCA_035249725.1 Burkholderiales bacterium | reverse complement strand
TCGACGATGCCCACGTTCGGCTCGATCGTGCAAAACGGATAGTTTTCCGCCGCAATGCCGGCCTTGGTGAGCGCATTGAAGAGCGTGGACTTGCCGACGTTCGGCAGTCCGACGATGCCGCACTTGAGGCTCATTTCTTCTGCGCTGGATCAGTTTCCGGACGCAACTTCCTGAGCAGGGATCCGACCGCACCGCGCTTCGCGGGTGCTTCCGTCATTTGCTTCGCTGCAGGGACGTCCGTGCTGGCGGATTGCGCAGCATTGGCGGCAGCCGGCTTATCGGTTTGCGGTGGCGGCGGTTTTTCCTGCGTGTGCAGCTTCGTCATCGCGCCTTGCACATCGCCGGACAGAACGAGCGGCATGATTTCGAGTGCGCGGTCGATCGCCTCATCGATCGCGCTCCGCTCGTCCCGGGCAGGGCGGCTGTTCAAAAGGTAGTGCGTGACGAGATCGCGCGCGCCGGGATGGCCGATGCCGATCCGCAGGCGCCAGTAGTCGTGCGTGCCGAGGCGGGCCGAGATGTCTCTCAGCCCATTATGCCCCGCAACGCCGCCGCCCTGTTTGATGCGAACGGTTCCAGGCGGGAAATCGAGTTCATCATGCGCGACCAGTATCTCGGCCGGCAGGATCTTGAAGAAACCTGCCAGCATCTGCACCGGCTTGCCGCTTGCGTTCATATAGGCCTGTGGCAGCAGCAGCCACGTGCCCGTAGCGTCGTGGCGCCCCACCAACGCCTGGAATTTCGCGTCCTTGCGCAGCACGATGCCGCTGCGCGCAGCGAAGCGCTCGACGAACCAGAAGCCGGCATTGTGCCGCGTTTCTTCATACTTGCGGCCGGGATTGCCGAGTCCGACGAGCAGCTTCACCGGCTAGACCGTGTGCAGAAACGCTGCAGTGCCCGTGCGAGTCTCGCGCACCGGCACCGCGGCGCACCAGGCGGTTGCGGTCACGCGATAGACGACATGCCGGCGGTGCGCGCGAACGATCTGGCGTTCACCCAAAAATCCTGCCTTCTCCACGAGCCGGCGCGATGCGGCATCATCGTCCGGCACGACGCTGACGAGCTCGTGCGCACCCAGCCGGACGAAACCTTGGGCGAGTGTGATGCGCACGAGCTCGCTCGCATATCCGCGTGCCGAGAATTGCGATGGAAAAGCCCAGGCCACTTCGATCTCGCGAGCTTTCTCCACGACAGTCGGCTGCAGGCCGCCGCATCCTAGAAACCGGTTCGTCTGCGGCTCGCGAACGGTCCACCATCCGTAACCGTAGCGCACCCAGTGATCGATGTGCGCGTCCCAAAGATCGGCAGACGAAGGGGCGTCGCTCGTATCAAGCGTCCGCGGAACCCGCGGATGGCTGAACACGGCAATGAAATCGTCGAGATCATTGTGGGCGATGCGGCTGAACAGCAGGCGTGGCGTCCTGAGGCGTTGCGGGTAGTCCATGATTCTGTCCGATATAAGCAAGGAGGATAAAAAACCCGCCCCGTCCGCGAGGAACGGCAGCGGGCTCGATCAAACAAAACAGCCGGAGCGCTATTCCTTCTTGGCAGCTTCCTTCTTTTCGGGCTCCTTCTTCTCGCCTTCGCCCGGCGCAGCTTCGCCCTCGCCAGGCACCTCGCCGATGATTTCGGTGACCGGCGCTGCGGCTTCTTCTTCCTCCACCACCATGGCTTTCGGAAGCTGAACCGTCACGACGGCGGGATTGTCGCTTTTGAGTTTCGCAATCGGCTCGACACCCTTGGGCAATGCGAGTTCGTTCACGTGCAGCGAGTCGCCCACCTCGAGGTCCTTGACATCCACCTCGATATATTCGGGGAGGTCATCCGGCAAGCACTGTATTTCGATTTCGTTCATCACGTGCTGCACCACCCCGCCGCCGGTTTTTACCCCGGGGCAAATCTCGGCGTTTGCGAAGTGCAACGGCACCCACATGTGTATCTTCTTGGTCTTGTCGATGCGCTGGAAATCGACGTGCAGCACCATCGATTTCCAGGGATGCATCTGAAAGTCGCGCAGCAGCACCTGCTCCCGGCCGCCATCGACCGTCATGTCGAGGATGGACGCGTGGAATGCTTCAAGCTTGAGGTGTCTCTGCAGCGCCTGTTGATCCAGTTCGACCGGCTGCGCCGGCTTGTTCGCCCCGTAAATGACGCCCGGGACACGACCAGTTCCGCGCAGACGGCGGCTCGCACCCGTTCCCTGCTGCGTGCGTGGATAGGCAACAACTTCGATTTTCATCTCACTTCTCCTGGGTAACGGGGCATCCGCGACCAGATCGCCCCGGAAAAACGCAACTACTCCATGAACAACGAACTTACCGAATCTTCGGCGCTGATGCGGCGCATGGTTTCGGCAACCAGGCTCGCCACCGATAGCACCCGGATGCGACCGCACGCCTTCGCGTCCTCGCGCAGCGGAATGGTATCCGTCACGACCACTTCATCGAGCGCCGATTTCGAGATACGCTCGACCGCATTGCCCGACAGGACTGCGTGCGTGCAGTAAGCGAGCACCTGCTGCGCGCCCTGCTTCTTCAGGGCCTGCGCCGCCTCGCACAGCGTGTTGGCGGTATCCACCAGATCGTCGACGATCACGCACGTGCGCCGCTCGACTTCACCGATGATGTTCATCACCGTCGCGACGTTCGGCCGCGGTCGCCGTTTGTCGATGATGGCGAGGTCCGCTTCCAACCGCTTCGCGAGGGCACGCGCGCGTATGACACCGCCCACGTCGGGAGACACCACCACGAGATTCTTGTAATCGTGCTTCCACACGTCGCCCAGCATGATCGGCCCCGAGTAGATGTTGTCCACCGGGATGTCGAAGAACCCCTGGATCTGCTCCGAATGCAGGTCCATGGTGAGCAACCGGTCCACGCCGACGCTCGTCATCATGTTGGCGACCACCTTGGCCGTGATCGGCACGCGCGCGGAGCTGGGACGCCGGTCCTGCCGCGCATAGCCCATGTACGGAATGGCAGCCGTCACACGCGCGGCCGAGGCCCGTTTCAGGGCGTCGACGACGACCAGCAATTCCATCAAATTATCGTTGGTCGGCGCGCAGATCGACTGCAGCACGAAAACGTCCTTGCCACGCACGTTCTCGAGGATTTCCACCATCACTTCGCCGTCGCTGAAGCGCCCGACCTTGGCGCGGCCGAGATGGATATTGAGGTGGCTGACCACGTTTTCGGCAAGCTCGCGGTTGGCATTGCCGCTGAACACCATCAATCGGTCTAAGGCCACGCGCTCACCCCATGACGGACGGATTTACACCGCCCTTGCAAAGTTGGCTGGGGAGGTAGGATTCGAACCTACGCATGCCGGAATCAAAATCCGGTGCCTTAACCAGCTTGGCGACTCCCCAACGATTTTTCGGCGGAATCGGCGCGATCAGCGCGCCATGTCGCGCAGCGGATGCCGCTCCAGCCCGCGTGCCACGAATCCTTCCATGCTGTCAGGCAGCCTCGCAAGAACGGCGCGGGCAGCCGCTTCAGTGTCGAAGGCCGCATATACGCAGGCGCCCGAACCGGTCATCCGCGCTGGTGCGTATCGCCGCAACCACTCGAGATGACGTGCCACCTCGGGATGCGCCCGGCACACGACCGGCTCCAGATCGTTGCCCGCGAGATCGACCGAAAAGCTTTGTATTCTAATTTCTTTTGAGTCCCGTTTCAATTCCGGCGCGGTGAAGATAGCGGCGGTGCGGACCACAACGGGCGGACGCAACACGAGATACCATTCGGCCGGCACGGAGATCGGCGTGAGGACCTCGCCGATGCCCTCCGCGAGTGCGTTCGCTCCATATACGAATACCGGCACGTCCGCGCCAAGCTCGAGCGCGAGCGCCATGAGCCGGGCCCGTGGCAGATGCAATTGCCACAGGTGATTCAGCGCGAGCAGCGTGGTGGCGGCGTCGGAACTGCCCCCGCCCAGCCCGCCCCCCACGGGCAGGTGTTTCTCAATCTCGATGTCCGCGCCTTGCGTACCGTGCGCTGCCTGCTGCAACAGGCGCGCGGCCTTGACCGCCAGGTCGTGCTCGGCAAATACGCCCGGTACGTCGTTTACCCGCGCAATCCGCCCATCGTCACGAAGACGGAAGGTCAGCGTATCGCCGTAATCGATGAAGCGAATCACCGTTTGCAGCAGATGGTAGCCATCGGCGCGCCGGCCGACGACGCGCAGCAGAAGATTCAGCTTCGCCGGCGCCGGATAGCGGTGAACCTCGCTCATGGTGCGGCTTCACCGCGCCAGGCATCGATGACAAGACGGATCGATTGATTGCCACCCCGGTCAAGGTCGACCCGGCGCGGCAATCCGGCGTGCTGATCCGCGGGATAGCGCTCGAGCTTGATGCGCCACTCGTCCTGACGTAGGGCGCTGATTCGCCCTTCGGCATCGCGCTCGACGTCCTGCGGCACGCTACCCGGCGCCGCCTCCCCGCGCACCCAGTACTGCAGGCGAGTCACCGGCAATTCCCAGCCCAGCGCCTGACGTGTCAGCGCTTCGACGTCCGCACCGTGATACCGCTTGTGGTCCGCGCCCGTTACGGTGGCGCCCTCGGTCGTCGCCGTAATCTGTGCCAGGGTCTGGCCCAGCGGCGTCAATAACCAGAGTTCATCGCGTTCGGGCAGGTGTTGCCAGCGCAGGTTGGAGGAAAAGGCCCGGCCGTCGTAGCTCACCAGCACTCGTCCGGAGAGATCGAAGGGCACCGGCGCACCCGGCGGCAGGCCGAGCGTCGCGCACGCCGTCGCGGCGAGTGCAACGGCAAGCGCAGCGATCCGCGGCCGGCTCATCGCGCAGCGGGATGATTGGTCCGGAGAAAGCGGTTGACGGTGTTTTGCAGCACTTCGTTATTCGGGTGCGCCTTGAGCACGTCGGACCACAAAGCACGCGCTTCATCGCGCTGTCCGCTCACCCACAGCACTTCGCCGAAGTGCGCTGCGATCTCGGGATCCGGGCGCAGCGCATGCGCCCGCTTCAGATAGTCGAGTGCCTGCGGGATGTCGCCCTGGCGGTATAGCACCCATCCCATGCTGTCCATGATGAAGGGATCTTCGGGCGCGAGCTTCAGCGCGGTCTCGATCAACTGCCGCGCTTCATCCAATCGCTCGCTGCGATCGGCAAGCGTGTAGCCGAGCGCATTGTGGGCATGGGCGTGATCGGGGCGCAGCGCGATCAATTTCCGCAGATTGCCTTCCAGGATATCCAGGCGGTTGACTTTCTCGGCGGCCATCGCCTGGTCGTAGAGCAGATCCGGATAGTCGGGAAACTTTTCCAGCGCGCGCGTCAGCACGTCGAACGCCTCCTGATAGGCGTTGGCTTCGCGCAGCAGCTGCGCTTCCGCCTGGGTGAGCTGCACCCTTTGCTGGTTGTTGCGCGCGGTGATCCCCTGCAGATGCTTGCGCGCATCCGCAAGCTGCCCCCGCTTCGACAGCACGCCCGCATAGCGCGCCTGCGCGGTGATGTATTGCTCGCCGGCACCAACCGATCCGTACCACTTGAGCGCCTCATCGAAGCGCTTGCGCTCTTCGTTCACCTGTCCGAGATAGAGCCGCACCGCATCCGGATCCTTGTAATTGTTCTCCAGCGCGCGCTTGAGTTGCGCTTCAGCCGCATCGTAGTCGTTCAGTTGCATCGCAAGCAGCGCCACTGCCATCGTGACTTCGGCATTCTTCGGATATTGCGCGAGCAGCACCTCGAACTGCTTTTTCGCTTCCGGGAATTTCTTTTCGTTCACCAGCATGCGCGCGTAGCTCAGACGCGCATCCTTCGCCTGCGGATGCTGCTCGATATACGAGGCGAGATAGGCGATCGCCTCGGTCCCGGACTGCCGCTGCAGGATCTGCGCCTGAAAGAGCGCGGCGAGTTCCCAGTCGGGGCGCAACCGGAGCGCCGCGCGTGCTTCGCTCAACGCAAGCTCCGCTTTCTGCGCGTTCCACGCCGCCTGCGCAACCGCAAAACGTGCTTCCGGCACCTCGCCGTAGCTGCGCGCCAGCCCCTGCATCAACTCCAGCACCGCCGGCTTGTCCTTGTGGCGGGCGAGAAGCGATGTAATCTGCAGAAAACTTTGCCCGACATTCGCCTCATCGGAGCGCAACCATTTTTCCAGGTGGGGAAGCGCGGTCGCTAGTTGAGCCTGATTGACCAGCAGCGCAGCGAGGACCTGGCGCGCCTGCTGCGATCGGGGATCGGCCTGCAGCCAGATACCCGCCGCCTCGATGGCGGAATCGACGAAGCGCGCGTTCCACGCGATCTCGGTTGCACGCTGGGCGATGCGCGGGTCGCGGGTCTCGCGCGCAATGTCGAGGTACGCCGGCACGGCCACGTGCGGCTGCGCGCGCTGGATCGCCACTTCAGCCAGCAGCAGCTTGAGCATGAGCTGCTCGGTGAGTTCGTATGCGGGAAGCGAGGGCTTCGGCGCCGGTTTCGCGACCACTTTCGCCTGCGGTTGCGCCGCCCTTGCGGACGACGGCGTTTCGCCCGGCGTGGACGTCGTTGGCTGCTGCGCACAGGCGGCAAGCAGCACGCACACGGCGAGCGAGAGCGATCTGGGATTCATCATAATGTGGCGGCCGACAGAGGCCGCGCGGGACAATTCCGTGAAATTAAGGAAAAAACGGCGGGTGCTGCTTCATAAAGCACCACATATTAGGTATATTTTGCGCTCTTCACAAGACGTTAACCGCCTTTCCTCTGCTTCGATGACCGGTCACGAAACCGCCCTCACGCTATGCGCGCGCGGTCTTACGCGCGCGTTCGGCGGACATCCGGCGGTTGACGACGTGAATCTGGAACTGAGGCGCGGAGAAGTGCTCGGATTTCTCGGCCCCAATGGTGCGGGCAAGACCACCACCATGCAGATGCTTACCGGCAATCTCGCGCCCACGCGCGGCAGCATCACGATTTGCGGCATCGACCTGCTCGAAAGGCCGACCGCTGCGAAGGCGAAGATCGGCTACCTGCCCGAGGTCCCGCCGCTTTATCGCGAACTCAATGTCGACGAGTACCTGATGCTCGCTGCCCGCCTTCATCGCATAGCGCGCTTGGCACGCAGCGCGGCAATTGCGCGTGCCAAGGACCGTTGTGGTCTCGCCGGGGTGGGAAAAAAACTGATCGGCACGCTTTCGAAAGGCTACCAGCAGCGGGTCGGCATCGCGCAGGCCATCGTCCACGATCCTGACGTGCTCATACTGGACGAACCTACCGTCGGGCTTGACCCCAACCAGATACGCGAAATCCGCAATCTCATTCGTGAGCTCGGTGGAAAACAAAGCGTGATTCTCTCCACGCACATCCTGCCGGAAGTGGAGGCGGTATGCGATCAAGTGCAGATCCTGCACCACGGCCGCCTGGTCTACAGCAGCACCATCAGCGCGCTGGAAAAATTCCAGCAGGGACGGACCTTGCTCCTGGGCTTGCGCCGGCCGCCGGCGCAGGCTGCGCTCATGGCGATAGCGGGCGTCACGGCGGTCGAGGCTGTTTCCGGGACGCTGTTGCGCGTGCAGTGTGCGGACGGCACGGACGTGACTGACGAGCTGGTGAAACGCGCGGTGGCCTGCGACTGGGGTCTCTATCAGCTCAATCCGGCCCAAACCACGCTCGAGGATGTGTTCGTGCATCTCACGCGCCGCGAGGATCTCGCGGCATGATACTTACGATTGCCGCGAAGGAGCTGAAGGCGCTGTTCGCCTCGTCGCTCGCCTGGGTGATTCTGACGGTGATGCAGGTCGTCTTCGGCTATAACTTTCTGCGGCGCATCGATGACTACCTGCAGCTTCAGCCGCGCCTCGTTCAGATGGCCAATCCTCCCGGTGTGACCGAGCTCGTCGTCGCGCCGACGTTTGGCACCGCCGCGGTGGTGTTGCTGTTCGCGGTCCCGCTGCTCGCCATGCGCTTGATCGCGGAGGAACGGCGCAACCGCACGATGGTTTTTCTCACCTCGGCGCCGGTATCGATGGCTGACATCGTGCTGGGCAAGTTTCTCGGACTGATGGCGTTTCTGGTCGCGGTCATAGCACTCGTCGTGCTGATGCCATTCTCGCTCGCAGGCAGCACATCGCTCGACTATGGGCTGCTGGCAAGCCTTACTGCCGGCATCGTGCTGCTCGCGGCCTGTTTCGCTGCAGTGAGCCTTTACCTTTCGTGCTTGACTACGTCTCCCGTCATCGCCGCTATGGGATCATTCAGCGTATTGCTCGCGATGCTGCTGGCAGGAGAGACCATGAGCGACAGTCTGCGTGCGCGGGGCTGGGAGCTACCGGCCGCACTCATGCAAGTCTTTACGCCGGTCAGGAATTTCGAACCTCTCGGACAGGGCCTGATCGATACCTATGCCATCGCCTGCTCGCTGCTGCTCATCGTCGCCTTCGTCGTGATGGCGATACGCAGGCTCGACGCCCTGCGCCTGCGCGGCTGACTCACGTGGAAGCGACGCGTCGTCTGCGGCTGCGGCTCCTGGTTCAGAGCGGCCTTTTTGTGGTGCTGCTGGTGGCGCTCATCATGCTGCTGGCGTACCTCTCCCGCGAGTATCGGAAAGAGTGGGACGTCACACGCTCCGGCCGCAACACGCTGTCTACGTCCACGCTCGAAGCGCTCGGTCAGCTCGAAGGCCCGCTCCGGATCACCGCTTACGCGGTGACGGTCGACGCATCGGGCGCCAACCTGCACAGGCGTATCGAAGACCGCTTGCGCGCCTATCAGCGCGCGAAGCCGGATATCGCGGTGACGTTCGTCGATCCGCGCGAGCAGCCCAAGCTCGCGGAAGGAGCCGGATTGCGTACGCCGAATGAACTCGTGATCGAGTACCGCAAGCGTACTGAACACCTGGCGGTCGAGGACTTCAGCGAGCAGCAGTTTGTGAATGTGCTGATGCGACTCGCCCGCGGGGCGGACAGCCTGGTGTTCTGGCTCGAGGGCCATGGCGAGCGCAGATGGAACGGTACGGCGAATCATGACCTGGGTGATTTCGGCCGCCAGCTAGAGCAGAAGGGCGTCCGACTGAACAGCCTCAATCTCGCTGTCGCGCAGGACGTGCCGGCGAATGCGGCGGCGCTGGTGATCGCGAGCCCGCAGACCGAGCTGCTGCCCGCCGAAGTGGAGAAAATCAAGCGTTACCTGGATGCGGGCGGCAATCTGCTGTGGTTGCTCGATCCCGAACCGCTGCACGGCTTGCAACCGATCGCGGAGCTGCTCGGCCTCGTGCTCACGCCGGGCACCATCGTGGATCTCGAACTGAAGCCGCGCAGCGGTCCGCCCGTATTCGCAATCGGTGCGGCGGCGAGCTACGGGCGTCATCCGATCACTACCGGCTTTCGCATGAACACGCTCTTTCCGCACGCACGCCAGATCGGCGTTGCAGAAAGCGGCGACTGGCGGGCAACGCCGCTGGTGGATGTTGCGCCTCGGGGCTGGGTAGAGGCCGGCAAGCTCGACCAGAACGTGAGCTTCGACAAGGCACGCGACATACCGGGCCCGGTTCCGGTAGCCCAGGCGTTCGAACGCACGGTGGGTGATCGACAGCAGCGGGTGGTAGTCGTCGGCAGCGGCCAGTTCCTGTCCAACAGTTTCCTGGGCAACGCCGGCAATCTCGATTTTGGCGTCAACGTCGTGAACTGGCTCACCGGGGCGGACCGCATGATTACGATCCAGTCGCGCCCGGCGGTGGACAGCAGTCTCAACGTCGACCACGTAGCGCTCTATTTGATCGCCTTCACGTTCCTGCTTGGACTCCCGCTCGCGTTTGCCGTTACAGGCGCCGCGATCTGGTGGCGCCGTCGCAAAGCCGTATGAGCCTTGCATTGTCGCTGAGGGCTGCAGCATGAAACAAGGTTGGCTGCTCAACGCCGCTTTGCTGGTCATCGTGACGTCGCTCGCTGCGTTTGTCGCGCTCAAACCCCGCAGCGATGCCTTCTCGACGCATCGTGTCTCCCGCCTGCAAGCGCAGCAGGTACAGCACATCCGGCTGGAGCGTAAAGGCGATCCGGCGGTGGTTGTCGAAAGAAAACAGAACGGATGGGTGATTACTGCGCCGTTGTCCGCCCGCGCCGATACCTTTCAGGTCGAGCGCCTGCTCGCGATCCTCGATGCCACGGCTGCGCATCGCCTGTCGGCGCAGGACCTCGCGCGATTCGAGCTCGACCGGCCGGCCACGCGTATCACGATAGATGGCGAACAATTCAGTTACGGTTCGGTGAACGGGATCACGCGGGAGCAATACGTATTGGCCGGTAATGCGGTATATGCGTTGGCACCGCGCTATGGCGCCATGATTCCCGCCAATCTCTCGCAGCTCATCAGCAAGCAGCTGTTCGATTCGACCGAGTTACCGGTGCGGCTGGAGTTGCGCGATTTCACGGTCACGCAAAACGCGGACGGCTGGCGGGTGTTGCCGCCGCCCGCGCAGCTGAGTCCGGATGACGTCAATCGCTGGCTGGACGCATGGCGTCACGCTGCGGCGCTGCGCACCGAGCCTTATGCGGGAGGTATGCCGGTTGACTCCATCAGAATGGAACTGCGAGATGGAAAGAAGCTTAGGCTGGATGTGCTCCAGACGACGCCTGATTTCGTGATCGGCAGGCCGGATGAAAAGCTGCGCTACCATTTCGCGGCCCAAACGGCGAAGCGCCTGTTGATGCCGCCCGGCTCGCAGCACTAACGCCTTATCCCGCCAAAACGCATACGCCATTACTGAGGCAGCTTCTTCCATGCCGGAATTGCCCGAAGTCGAAACCACGCGCCGCGGACTCGCGCCTTTCGTCGTGAACCAGCGCATCGCCGGCGCCGTCGTGCGCAATCGCGCGATGCGGCTTCCCGTGCCGCGCGGCCTGCCGCGGCTGCTTGCCGGCGAAACGATCGCTGCGCTGGGTCGCCGCGGCAAATATCTGCTCTTCATGTGCCAGCCCGGGACGCTCATCCTGCATCTCGGGATGTCCGGCAGGTTGTGGATCGTTGAGCGCGGCACGCCGCCCGAACCGCACGACCACTTCGATCTGGTGCTCGCAAACGGAACCGTGGTGCGCCTGCGCGACCCGCGGCGCTTCGGACTCGTCGTCTGGGGCAAAGGCGATCCACTGCACCACGCACTGCTCGCCGCAATTGGTCCTGAACCGCTCGACGCCGCGTTCAGCGCTGAATGGCTCTATCGGGCAACCCGCAACCGGAGCGCGGCGATCAAGCAGGTATTGATGGACGGTCACGTAGTGGCAGGCGTGGGCAATATCTACGCCAACGAAGCGCTATATCGCGCCGGCATCCATCCGCGGCAACCGGCCCACCGCATCGGGCTCGCGCGCTCCGCCGTGTTGGTCGATAAATTGCGTGAGACGCTCGAGCTGGCGATCAACGCGCGCGGCAGCAGTCTCCGCGATTATGTGGGAAGCGACGGCATGGCCGGTTCTTTTCAGAGCCAGTTCATGGTCTACGACCGCGCGGGGAAACCGTGCCACCGGTGCGGCGCGCCGATCAAATCTATCCGGCAGGGACAGCGCTCGACCTTTTACTGTCCGCGCTGCCAGCACTGAGGCGTGGGTCACACGCCAGCGGGTACCGAGTTCAGCTCTGCTTTTCCGCCGTCAGCCGCAAGAATTTCGCATAGAGCTGTTCTTTGGTTTCGGCCCAGTCCGGGTCGAGCGGAATGCAATCGACCGGGCACACCTTGCGACACTGCGGCTCATCGTAATGGCCGACGCATTCCGTGCACTTGTGCGGGTCGATCACGTAGATCTCTTCTCCCTGCGCGATCGCCTCGTTCGGGCACTCCGGCTCGCACACGTCGCAGTTGATGCATTCGTCGGTGATCATTAACGCCATTACCTGCCATCCCTCATCTATTTGCCGCCGGGCGGCTTGATCTTGCTCTTGAGCCGCTTCGCCACGTGCGGATGGACGAACTTGCTCACATTGCCGCCCAGTATCGAAATCTCGCGCACGATGGTGGCGGAAACGAACATGTACTGCTCGCCCGGCGTCAGAAAAAGCGTTTCGACATCGGGATAGAGCCCACGGTTCATGCCGGCGAGCTGGAACTCGTACTCGAAGTCCGATACCGCCCGCAGTCCGCGCACCACAACCCGCGCCTTGTGCTGCTGCACGAATTCCATCAGCAGCCCCGAAAAACCCACCACCTCGACGTTGGCCAGGTCCTTGAGCACTTCGGAGGCCATCTCCACGCGCTCGTCCAGGGTGAAGAAAGGCTGCTTGGCGCGGCTGTCGGCAATCGCCAGGATCACCTTGTCAAAAAGCCGCGCCGCCCGCCGCACCAGGTCCTCATGACCGAGCGTCATCGGGTCGAACGTTCCGGGGTAGACCGCCTTGTTATTCATGTTCCGCCCGTTGTACGAGTTGATAACATACCTGCCCGGCGCGGCTCTGCTTGCGGACCTCCCAGCCGGCCGGCAGTTCGAATGGCGCCGCGCTTTCGCAATAGACGAGCGCGCCGGTATTCAGGCGCGCGGGAAGCGATCCCAGCAACCGAGGCCAGTATGCGGCCTGAAACGGCGGATCGAGAAACACGATGTCATAACGTCCGCTGTTACCGTGGAGGAATTCTAGCGCATCGGCTTTAACGAGTTCTACGGCGGCGGCGTTCAGCATCGTTCGCGTGCTCTCCAGCGCGCGGTAAATTTCCACGGCATGCTCCACCATCACCACTCGCCGCGCGCCGCGCGACGCCGCCTCGAATCCGAGCGCGCCGCTCCCCGCGTAGAGGTCGAGGCACGCCGTTCCGCTCAGATCCTGCCCCAGCCAGTTGAAGAGCGTCTCGCGTACCCGATCCGGCGTGGGACGAAGCGCACGATGCGGGGCAAAGCGTATCACGCGGCTGCGCCACGCACCGCCGATGATGCGCACGCGATTGGCGTCCTTGGCGGAAGCGCCCCGCGCCGAACGCATGGAAGTCAGTTTGCCGGTGCAGTGGCCGCGGTGCTCGTCTTTTCCCCCGCTACCACGACTGTAACCATACGATCGGGATCGATGCGACGCGAAAACGCGTCCCGGATGTCTGCGACGGTGACCTTTTCGACGTTTTTCACGTAGTCGTCGAGATACGTTAGCTGGAGCCGATAGAAGCCAATGATCGCCAGATAACCGTGAATATCGCGGTTGCTATCGATGCGCAGCGGAAAACCGCCGATGATGTTCTTCTTGGCGGCCACCAATTCATCTTCCGTGGGCCCGCGCGCCACGAACTCGCGCAGCGTCGCGCGCACGATATCGAGCGCCTTCTGCGATTGCTCGCGCTGGGTCTGCATGCCAATCTGGAACGGACCCCGCACCAGCAACGGGCTGAAATAACTGTATGCCGAATACGCAAGGCCGCGTTTCGTGCGCACTTCCTCGGTCAACCGCGACACGAATCCCCCACCGCCGAGTATGTGATTGCCGACGACCAAGGCAAAGTAGTCGGGATCGTGGCGGCTGATCCCCGGCGCCCCGATCAGGATATGGCTCTGCGTGGCGGGATGGGGAATGAGCTTCGTCTGTGCACCGGGCAGCGGCGGTACTGCAGGCACATTGAGTTCGGCGCCGCCATCGCGAGGCAGGCCCGAAGTGACCTGCTCGGCGATACGCTCGGCTTCCTCCCGCGTGAGATCCCCGACCAGCGCCACCACGGCACGCCCGGCAAGGTAGTGACGGCGGTGGAACTCGACGAGATCCTGGCGGGCCAGCCGCTGCACGCTTTCCACTTCGCCGGTGCTGCGCATCGCATACGGGTGATCGCGATACAGCATGCGCTGGAATGCGCGGTTGGCGATGGTGTCGGGCTTGGTGTCCGCCTCCTTGAGCGCCGCCACGAGCCTCGCCTTCTCGCGTTCCAGCACCGTCTCCGGAAAGACCGGCCGCTGGAGCACGCGGGCAAAGACGTCGAGCGCCCGGCTGCGTTCCTCGCGGCTCGAAAGCGTCCTCAGAGAAAGGCCCGCGCGATCGGTGTTGAAATTTCCCGAAAGCTGTGCGCCGACATCCGCCACCCCGCGCGCGATCTGGTCTTCATTCATGCCGTCCGCACCGAGGCGCAGCAGCCGCTGGGTCATGCTCGCCGCACCTGACTTGGGCTCGCTGTCGTAGGCCGCCCCGGCGGGGAACTCCACGCTCAGATCGACCATGGGCAGATCGTGATTTTCCACGAAGTACACCCGCGCGCCAGCCGGCGTCTGCCAGTGCTGAATCGGTAGAATGGCATGCGCCGGCGCCGCAACGAAGAGCAGCACGATCGCCCAGCGCAACGGCGGCTTACTTCCCATGACGCGCTCCCGGCGGCGGCGCGGCCGGCTTGCGCTCGGCGAGCGGCTGCGGATCGAGATAGGCGATGGTCACCTGATCGTCACCGAAGTACTTCTTCGCCACTTCCTGGACCTGGGCCGCGGTCACCTGCTTCAATTTTTCCAGAATCACGTCCGGCGTCTTGTACGACAATCCCGCCGTTTCCATCGATCCCATCTGCCGCGCCTGAAAGAACATCGAGTCGCGCTGATAGACGTGGGCTGCGATGACCTGCGCCCGGATGCGTTTCAGTTCCTCTTCGCTCACCCCGTTGTCCGCAACGTTGCGCACCTCGCGCCGCAGCGCCTGTTCCAGCTGCGCCACGGTTGTCGCCCCGCTCGGCACGCCGTCGAGATAGAACAGCGCCGGTCCGCGACCGATACCGTCGTAGCTCGCGCCGGCCGAGTTTGCGAGCCGCTCGGTGCGCACCAGCGTGCGCGGCAGGCGCGCGGCATCGTTGCCGTCGAGCACGTTGGCCAGCACTTCGAGCGCATACGGCTCCCAGTCCTTATGCGGGTCGCGCAGCGACGGCACACGAAACGCCATCAGGACGTACGGCAGTTCCGCAGGCGCCTTGACGGTAAGCCGCTTTATACCCAACTGCGGCGGCTCCTCCTGGGGCTTTCTCGCCGGAAGTGTCTTGGAGGTGAGCGCGCCGAAATGCTGCTCGGCGAGCGTAAATACTTCTGCAGGCGCGACGTCGCCGACCACGACCAGGATTGCATTATTGGGCGCGTACCAAGTCCGGTAGAAAGCGCGTGCGTCCTCGAGACGCATGTGTTCGATATCGCTCATCCAGCCGATCACCGGGTGGCGGTAGGGGTGGGCGAGCAGTGCGGTCGCCATCAGTCTTTCGTACACCAGCGCGTGCGGTCGGTCGTCCGTGCGCCAGCGGCGTTCTTCCATGACGACCCGCACTTCCTTGCTGAACTCCTCTTTGGAAAGCATCAGGTTCGCCATGCGGTCCGCTTCCAGCTTGAGCGCGAGCCCCAACTGCGACTTATGCAGCGTCTGGAAATATCCGGTGTAATCGCGCCCGGTAAAAGCGTTCTCGCGGCCGCCGGCCGCGGCGATGATGCGTGAAAATTCTCCCGCGGGGACTTCTTTCGTGCCCTTGAACATCATGTGCTCGAGCAGGTGTGCCACGCCGGTCGTGCCGTTGACTTCGTCGACGCTGCCGATCCGGTACCACACCATCGATACCACCACCGGCGCACGATGATCCGGCTTGACGATGAGGCGCATCCCGTTTGAGAGCGTGCGCTCTACGGCATCGGTGGCGCTTGCAGCAGCATTGGACGACGACGCGGCAAGCAGCATCAAAGCGGCCGTGATCGCGAGGACGCGTTCAAGAATTTGCACAGTGATCTCGATTGAAAGGGACGGGTTTCGGGTAGAATTGTAGCCCTTTGAGCCGCACGCAAGGCAATCGCCTCGGTTCTTGTTACCTCTGGGGTCTCGGACTTCTTTCTGCATGTTAAGTTTCCTCAAGAGCCGCCAAGCTGAAAACGGCGGCTGGTTCAGCCGGCTCAAGCAGGGCCTCACCAAGACACGGCAGCAATTGGGCGCGCAGCTCTCCGGGCTGTTCGGCCCGGGACGCAAGCTCGACGAAGAATTCTACGATGAACTCGAGACGGTGCTGCTCGTCTCGGACGTCGGCATCGCTGCCACGAATCATCTCATCGATTCGCTGCGCGCACGCGCCAGGCGCGAGCGCTTCACGGAAACGGCCGAACTCAAGGTCGCGCTCCGCGATGCAATGCTGGAGCTGTTGCGTCCGATCGCGGTGCCGCTCGATGTCAGCGTCTCCCGGCCGTTCGTGATCATGCTCGCCGGTGTAAACGGCGCGGGCAAGACTACATCGATCGGCAAGCTCGCCAACTACTACCAATTGCAGAAGAAGAAAGTGCTGCTCGCGGCGGGGGATACGTTCCGCGCCGCCGCGCGCGAGCAATTGCTGGCCTGGGGAGAGCGAAACAACGTGACCGTGGTGGCTCAGCAATCGGGCGATGCCGCCGCCGTGATTTATGATGCGATCGGGGCTGCGATCGCACGCGGTGTGGACATCGTGCTTGCAGATACGGCCGGACGCTTGCCGACACAGCTTCACCTGATGGAGGAAATCAGGAAAGTGAAGCGCGTGATCGACAAGGCCCTCCCCGGGGCACCACATGAGGTGCTGCTCGTGCTGGACGCCAACACCGGTCAAAACGCACTCAGCCAGGTAAAGGCGTTCGACGAAGCACTCGGCGTAACGGGCCTCGTGCTCACCAAGCTCGACGGCACGGCCAAAGGCGGCGCCATTGCGGCGATCGCGCGCGAACGGCCTATTCCGCTGCGCTTCATCGGCGTCGGCGAAGGGCTCGACGACCTGCGACCGTTTTCCGCGGAAGAGTTCGTCGATGTGCTGCTCGACTGATAGCGCACTCCGGTGCTTGAAGCGCGCTCGTTCACGTCGTCGATGATATCGTTCAGCGCCGTTTTAAAGCGCTATCCTCAAGGATACGAGGCGCTAAAGAACATTTCGCTCGTTATCGCGGACGGTGAGATGGTGTTCGTAACCGGCCACTCTGGCGCGGGCAAGAGCACGCTGCTCAAGCTCGCCGCGGCGATCGAGCGGCCGACCACCGGCAGCGTGATCGTCAACGGCCAGAACGTCGGTACGATGAGCCCGCGGGCGACGCCCTTTCTGCGGCGCAATCTGGGACTCATCTTCCAGGACCATAAACTGCTTTTCGACCGCACGGCGTTCGATAATGTGGCGCTTCCGCTTCACATCATCGGCTATGACCGCCGGGACGCGGCGCGGCGGGTGCGGGCGGCGTTGGACAAGGTCGGTCTACTCAGCAAGGAAAGAGCCGATCCCATCACGCTTTCCGGCGGTGAGCAGCAGCGACTCGCGATTGCACGGGCCATCGTGCATCGCCCTTCCATCCTGCTTGCCGACGAACCGACCGGCAATCTCGACGCGGACTACGCCGCCCAGTTGGGCGAGCTTTTCAAATCGTTCAACCAGGTCGGGGTAACGGTCGTGATCGCCACTCACGATGCCCAGCTCGCAGCGCGCCTCAAGCCGCGCGTCGTCGAACTGCGGAATGGCGCGCTGCTACCGACTCCAGCAGCCGTCGCAGCGTGAAAGCCTGGCTTTATCACCATCTCGGCACGTTGGGCGCTACGCTGGCAAAGCTGATGCGCTCGCCGGTTGCGAATCTGCTCAATGCGAGCGTAATCGGCGTCGCGCTCGCCTTGCCGGTCGGTTTCCATGTTGCGCTCACCAACATGCAGGCATTCGCGAAAGATCTTGCAGCGGCGCCGCAGTTGTCGCTTTTCCTCTCGCGCGAAGCCGGCACCGGCGAAGTGGCCGCCATCGAAGCGCGGCTCAAAAACCATCCCGGAGTGCGCCGCTACAGTTACGTGCCGCGCGATGAGGCGCTGCGTGCCATCCGGGCAAGCAGCGGGCTCGCGGACGTGATCGACAGCCTCGAGCGAAATCCATTGCCGGACGCTTTCGTGGTTGACGCGAATGCCGGCGCCGCGCAGAACCTCGAGGCTTTGCGCAAGGAGTTCCGGCAATGGCCGCGGGTCGAACACGTACAACTCGATTCGGTCTGGGCGCAGCGGCTGGACGCGTTACTCGATCTCGGCCGGCTCGCGACGCTGGTGCTGGGCACACTGCTCGCATTCGCACTCGTCGCCGTGACCTTCAACACGATCCGGCTGCAGATACTCACGCAGCGCGAAGAAATCGAGGTCGCCCATCTGATAGGGGCCACCCATCCCTTCATCCGGCGGCCTTTCCTCTACTTCGGCACGCTGCTCGGGCTTGCCGGCGGCATCGCGGCATGGGGTATCGTGCTGACGGCAGTTTTCCTGTTCAACGACCGCTTGGCCGACCTATCGGCGCTCTACGGGGTGCCCATCCGGCTCCAGTCTCTGAGCGTGCAGGACAGCGGAAGCCTGCTCATATTCTCGGCCGGGCTGGGGTGGTTCGGGGCCCGATTATCGGTGGGGCAACACCTGTCGTACGATCGCCCCGGTTAGACTACAATCAACTGTTTTATAAGTACAAACAACAATCCAGTCCAGCGGCTGCTCCGATGCCGGCGGTGGAACTTTAGCAGCTTCTGGCACTCTCACATCAAGAGTGCTAGACTTTTTGCAGTCAATAAGGGGGAAATCAGACCTATGAGCTACGCGTTAACGCTACCGTCGGTGGCCGGCAGTCTGGAGAGCTATGTCCAGACGGTCAACAGCTTCCCGATCCTGACACACGCGCAGGAGCTCGATTACGCGCGGCGTTACCGTCGCGACAACGACGACCTCGATGCGGCGCGCCAACTGGTCGTCTCGCACCTGCGCGTGGTCGTGGCGATCGCCCGGGGTTACACCGGTTACGGGCTGCCCCAAGCCGACCTGATCCAGGAAGGCAACATCGGGCTCATGAAAGCGGTGAAACGCTTCGATCCCGAGCGCGGGGTGCGGCTGGTATCGTTCGCGGTGCACTGGATCCGTGCGGAGATCCACGAATTCATCCTGCGCAACTGGCGTATCGTGAAGGTCGCCACCACCAAAGCGCAGCGCAAGCTTTTCTTCAACCTGAGAAGCCTGAAGCAGAATCTCGGAACGATGGGAAGCGAAGAAGTCCAGGCGGTCGCAAACCAGCTTGGGGTCAAGACGCAGGAAGTGGTTGAAATGGAAACGCGTCTGGGCGGACAGGACATCGCGCTGGAGCCGGTCGGTGAGGAAAGCGACGAGGCCTTTGCGCCGATCGCCTATCTCGCGGCCGAAGATTCCGAGCCGGGCCGCATCCTGGAACAGGAGCAGACTGCACGGCTGCGCGGCGAAGGGCTGGAGAATGCGCTGGACACGCTCGATGCCCGCAGCCGGCGCATCATAGAAGCGCGCTGGCTTGACGAGAAGCAGACCGCGACGCTGCACGACCTCGCGGCCGAGTTCGGGGTGTCAGCCGAGCGCATTCGCCAGATCGAGGCCAAAGCGCTGTCCAAGATGAAAGGCGTGATCTCTGAAACGGTGTAAAGCCGCGCGATCGGACGATACAGGCCCCGCCACAGGCGGGGCTTTTGTTTGTACTGAAGCGTCAGGCGCCCTGCAGCAGCAGGCGAATATCGTGCAGGAGCGCGCTTGCGCCGGCGCCATGCTGCGCGAAAAGCCGCAGCCTTCCCTGCTGATCGAGGATGTAGGTGCCGGCGGAGTGATCCATGCTGTAATCGCCGCCCGACTGGGGCTGTTTCTGATAGAAGATCTTGAACTCCTTCGCGGCCTGCGCGGTCGCCGCTGCATCACCGTGCAGTCCAAGGAAGTCGGGATGGAACGAGGGAACGTACTGTCTGAGCAGCCCGGGCGTATCGCGTTCGGGATCCACCGTAACGAACAACACCTGCATACGCGCCGCATCGGGCCCGAGCGCCTTCGCGACTTGAGCGAGCTCCGCAAGCGTCGCGGGGCACACGTCCGGGCAATGCATGAAGCCGAAGAACAGGACGACCACCTTGCCGCGGAAATCCTGCAGGGTACGCGGCTTGCCGTGATGGTCGTTCAGTGCAAGCGCCTTCCCGAACGGGGCGCCCGTCACATCGGTCAGGCGAAACTTGGGCACGGGCGCGCGCTGCTCGCAGCCGCTGAGGATTGCAGCCAACGCAAGAAGACCGATGACGAGGAATCGCCGCATGGCGTCGCAGCAGGCGGGTGCGCCGCTAGAAACGGAAATAGTGGTCGACGAGCAACGCCGCGAAGAGCGCGGTGAGATACCAAATGGAATAACGGAACGTCCGGCGCGCGAGGCTGTCGCTGTACGCCACGTAGATCTTCACCGCATAGCAGAGAAACACTACACCGAGCGCAGTGGCGCAGGTTAGGTAAATGAGGCCGCTCATCCGCGTCGCAAATGGCGCGAGCGTACATGCGAAGAGAATGATGGTGTAGAGCAGCACGTGGAGCCGTGTGAAGCGGTCGCCGTGCGTGACCGGCAGCATCGGCACGCCGGCCTTGGCATAGTCGAGCTTGCGATAGAGCGCGAGCGACCAGAAGTGCGGCGGCGTCCACGCGAAAATGATGAGAAAGAGCAGCAGTGCATCGGCCGATATTTCGCCCGTAACCGCCGTCCAGCCCAGCACGGGCGGCATTGCGCCCGACGCGCCGCCGATGACGATATTCTGCGGCGTCATGGGCTTGAGGATAACGGTATAGATGACGGCATAGCCGATGAAGGTTGCGAGCGTCAGCCACATCGTGAGGTCGTTGACCCACTGATGCAGCACGGCGAGACCGAGGCCGCCGAGCGCGCCGGCGAACACGAGTGTCTGGGCCGAGGTGAGCCGGCCGCTCGGCAGCGGGCGCGAGCGCGTGCGCAGCATCACGGCATCGATCTTTTGCTCCACGAGGCAATTGATGGCGGCGGCGGACCCCGCGATGAGCGCAATGCCGAGCGTCCCGGCAAGCAGCAGCTGGAGCGGCACCAGTCCCGGGGTGGCGAGAAACATTCCGATCACCGCGGTAAATACGATGAGCGACACCACCCTCGGCTTCGTCAGTTGATAGAACTGATGGGCGCGCGACGACGAATACGGACGGGCGATACTGGAAGACATCTAGCGAAGGGACTTGCGGGAAAGGGCGAAGTTTAGCACCACCAGTGCAGCGAGCAAAAGCGCCGCGCCGCCGTTATGCGCGACTGCCAGCACTAAAGGCAGCCGCAACAGCACGTTTGCGATGCCAAAACCGATCTGGAGCAGGAGGACACCGAGCAGCGCCCAACCCAGGGCGCGGAACGCGGGGATGCGCAGCGTCGCGAACCCCAATCCGCCCACGAGCAGCAGAGTCGCCAACGCGCCGACGCGGTGTGTCCACTGGATAGCGGTCAGGGCTTCGTGCGGGAGTGGCGCGCCGGCGGCCGTAACGCCCAGCTCACGCACCAGATGAAATGCGTGGCGAAAATCCATCGCGGGCAACCAGGCGCCGCCGCACGTTGGAAAATCGACGCATGCGAGCGCAGCATAGTTGGCGGACACCCAGCCGCCGAGCGCGATCTGAACGATGAGGACGAGCAGCGC
>DATFGD010000501.1:0-8154 GCA_035249725.1 Burkholderiales bacterium | reverse complement strand
GGCCGCGTCTCGGCCGGTGGCGCCGCGGCCACGGTCTGCGGCGGTGTGTAGCCCGGCGGGTCGATGAGCGCCGTATATTCACGGGTAAATCGCCCCGATGAAGAGTTGAGTTCGACGACCAGGTTGACGTAGGGCTCGTTCACGGGCCGTGTGGATACGGCCTTGATATATGGCGCGCCGTTCGGGCGCTTTTCTATCGAAAGCCGGACGCCGGTCAGCACTGCCCCATACTGCAGATCTGCCTGGCGGTACGCTTCCTGCGAGGCAAGACGCGCGTCGAGCGTGGCCAGATCCTCTTTACCGACCGAAAGCAGCTCGATTTCAGCCAGCAGCGGCTGGCCCAGAGACGAACGGACGTTGAGGTTCCCCAACCCTGCGGCGTGTGCAATCCACGGCGCCACGAACAACGCCCACGCCAGGAGTTGTATCAATTTGGTTTTGTACACGGCATCACCTTTATTGTGCTTATGGCCCGAGTGGTCAGAATAGCATCAAATCCCGGCCCTGCGCAGGCTATGGCGGCGACTTAACAACGCGCGTCAGCCGCTGATAGCGTGCTTTCGGGTCGCCTGGCGCCGCACGGCGTTTGATTCGAGCAGGATGCGCAGCATGCGGCGCAACGGCTCGGCGGCGCCCCAGAGCAGCTGATCACCCACGGTGAATGCGCCGAGATACGTGTCCCCCATCGCGAGCTTGCGCAATCGTCCTACCGCAACGTGCATCTGTCCGGTCACGGCGGCAGGCGTGAGCTCGCGCATGGACGCTTCCCGTTCGTTCGGGATGACGCGCACCCATTCGTTCGCAGAGGCGAGGATGTCGTGCAGTTCGTCGAGCGGGACATTTTTCTTGAGCTTGATCGTGAGCGCCTGGCTGTGGCAGCGCATGGCGCCGACGCGCACGCACAGGCTGTCGACCGGCGTCGCCGACGTACCAAACGTTTCACCACGGCCGAGAATCTTGTTGGTCTCGGCGCCGCCTTTCCATTCCTCGAGGGACACGCCGTTGCCGAGGTCCTTGTCGATCCACGGGATGAGATTGCCGGCGAGGGGGACGCCGCCGAAATTTTCCATCGGCAGCGAACCGTCGCGCTGTTTGGCGTGGACCTTGCGGTCGATTTCGAGAATCGCCGATGCGGGATCGGCAAGCAAGGCGCGGACCTCGTCATGGATCAAACCGAACTGCGCGAGCAGCTCCCGCATGTGTTGCGCGCCACCGCCGGAGGCCGCCTGGTAGGTCATGCACGTCATCCACTCGACCAGATCGTGCGCGAAAAGGCCGTGCATTCCCATCAGCATGCAACTCACGGTGCAGTTGCCGCCGATGTAGTTGCGGATTCCGCGCGCGAGCGCCTCTTCGATGACGGCCATGTTGACGGGATCGAGCACGATCACTGCATCGTCGTTCATGCGCAGCGTCTTCGCCGCATCGATCCAGTACCCGTCCCATCCGATGGCGCGCAGGCGCGGATACATCTCGCGGGTATAGTCGCCGCCCTGGCAGGTGATGATGACGTCCATCGCCGCCAAAGCCGGCACGTCGCGTGCGTCTTTCACCGCCGCAACCGTTTTTCCGATCGCGGGACCGCGTCCGCCCACCTGGGAAGTCGAGAAGAACACCGGATCGATGAGATCGAAGTCGCGCTCGGCAAGCATGCGCTGCACGAGCACCGATCCCACCATCCCGCGCCATCCGACCAGACCGACTTTATTCATCGCCGCCTTCCGAAAACCGATTGGGCCATTCTATCAAAGCCCTGCTCTATAGATCATCGTGCAGAGAATTGATTGCCTGCACCACGACTCTTCATCGCCGGCAGTGTGGGCGCGCGGTGACGGTGAGCCTCGCCAGTCATTGCCGGGACACTCGTCAGAGTGCCGCGACGACCGCGTCGCCCATTTCGTTGGTGCCGACTTTGCGCAACCCCGCCTCGTGGATGTCGGCGGTCCGCAGACCTTGGGCGAGCACGTCCTTCACGGCCGCCTCGATCCGATACGCCCACTCGTCGTGGTTGAAGGTATAACGCAACATCATGGCGGTGGAGAGGATGGTTGCGAGCGGATTGGCAAAGTTTTTTCCGGCGATGTCCGGCGCCGAGCCGTGGATCGGTTCGTACAGGCCTTTCGAACGCGCGTCGAGCGAAGCGGAAGGCAGCATGCCGATCGAGCCGGTCAGCATCGAGGCTTCGTCCGAGAGAATGTCGCCGAACATGTTGCCGGTCACGATCACGTCGAACTGTTTTGGATTGCGCACGAGCTGCATGGCGGCGTTGTCGACGTACAGGTGAGAGAGCTCGACCTGCGGATACTTCTTGCCCATTTCTTTCACCACTTCGCGCCAGAAGCGGCTCGTCTCGAGCACGTTTTCCTTGTCCACCGAGCACAGCTTCTTGCTGCGCTTGAGCGCTGCCTGGAATCCGATCTCGGCGATGCGCGCAATCTCCGGCTCGGAGTAAAGCATGGTGTCGAATCCTTCACGCGCGCCGTCCGCGTTCTGGCGCCGCCCGCGCGGTTCTCCGAAATAAATGTCGCCCGTGAGTTCGCGCACGATCATGAGATCGAGACCGGAGACGACTTCAGGCTTGAGCGTAGACGCACCGACGAGTTCGGGATAGAGGATCGCGGGCCTCAGGTTCGCAAAAAGCCCCAACTCCTTGCGAATCCGCAGTATTCCCTGTTCGGGGCGCTGCGCGCGCGGCAGCGCGTCGTACTTGGGTCCCCCTACCGCGCCACAAAGTACGGCGTCCGCCTCGCGCGCGAGCTTGAGCGTCGCCTCAGGCAGCGGATCGCCACCCGCGTCGTAGCCCGCGCCGCCAAACGGCGCTTCTTCCAGTTCCACATCGAGGCCGTCGCGCGCAAGCGCGCGCAGGACCTTGAGCGCCTGGGCGACAATCTCGGGGCCGATGCCGTCGCCGGCCAATACCGCGATTTTCATCTTTCAAGTCTCAAAATAGCCGCCAAGGCGCCAAGAACGCCAAGAAGGCAGGAGCAAATAGCTGAGATCCCTGGCAATAAATAACGAACCTGCGTTTGAAGCGCTTGCCGTTTGCGTTCTCTTTCGTTCTTCTTGGCGGCTTGGCGTCTTGGCGGCGGCTGTTAAGCAAAAAGCCAGGGCTGCCGCTGGCGATGCTGCGATTCGAACCCACGGATCTTGTCCGCGTGCTGCAGCGTGAGCCCGATCTCGTCCAGTCCGTTGAGCAGCGAGTGCTTGGTAAACGGATCGATGTCGAAGGCGAAGCTCTCGCCGCCCGGCGTCGTGACCGTCTGCGCCTCCAGATCGACCGCGACGCGATAGCCCGGCGCCGCGTGCACTTCGCCGAAAATACGGTCCACGACTTTGGGATCGAGCTTGATCAACAACAGCCCGTTCTTGAGCGAATTGTTGTAGAAGATGTCGGCGAAGCTCGGCGCAATCACCGCCTGGAACCCGTACTGCAGCAGCGCCCACGGCGCGTGCTCGCGCGATGAGCCGCAGCCGAAGTTCTCGCGCGCAAGCAGTACGGTCGCGCCGCGATAGCGTTCCTGATTGAGCACGAAATCCGGGTTGAGCGGGCGCTTCGAATTGTCCATGCCCGGCTCGCCGTGATCGAGGTAACGCCACTCGTCGAAGAGGTTCGGACCGAATCCCGTACGCTCGATCGACTTCAGGAACTGCTTGGGAATGATCGCGTCGGTATCGACGTTGGCGCGGTCGAGCGGTGCCACCAAACCTTCTTTTCTGATGAATTTTTCCATGTCGGTTACTTGTTGGCCTTTTTCTGAATCGCCTCACCCGCCTGTTCCATGTCCTTGCCGAGGCCTTGCATGGTGTTGCATCCGGCGAGCACGACCGCGCATATCGTCAATATCGCGACAACAAGCTTTGTCATTGTGCGCTCCTCAACTGAAGGTCCTGACGTCAACGAAATGCCCGGCGATCGCGGCTGCGGCCGCCATCGCCGGACTCACGAGATGCGTTCTTCCGCCCGCGCCCTGACGCCCTTCGAAGTTGCGGTTGGATGTCGAGGCACACCGCTCGCCGGGGGAGAGCTGGTCTTCGTTCATGCCGAGGCACATCGAGCAGCCCGGCTCGCGCCACTCGAACCCGGCGGCGGTGAAAATGCGGTCGAGCCCCTCTTTTTCGGCCTGCGCCTTCACCGGCCCCGAGCCGGGAACGACCATCGCGAGCTTGATGTTTTCTGCCACGCGCTTGCCGCTGACGATCTGTGCAGCCGCCCGCAGATCCTCGATGCGCGAGTTGGTGCACGAGCCGATGAAGATTTTGTCGAGCGGAATCTCGGTGATCGGGGTATTGGGCTTCAATCCCATGTACTTGAGCGCACGTTCGATCCATTCGCGCTGCACCGGGTCCTGCACTTGCGCGGGATCGGGCACCTTGCCGTCCACGGTGGTCACCATCTGCGGATTCGTTCCCCACGTGACCTGCGGCGTGATGTCGTGCGCCTCGAGCCGCACGACGCGGTCGAATTTCGCGCCCTCGTCGCTCTTGAGCGTGCGCCAATACGCGACCGCGCTATCCCACATCGTGCCGGTCGGGGCGAAAGGCCGGCCTTTGACGTAGTCGATGGTGGCGTCGTCCACCGCGACCATGCCCGCGCGCGCGCCGGCTTCGATCGCCATGTTGCACAACGTCATGCGCGCCTCCATGGATAGGTCGCGGATAGTGCTGCCGGCGAACTCGATGACGTAGCCCGTGCCGCCGCCGCTGCCGATCTTGCCGATCAGTGCCAGAGCGATATCTTTGGAGGTCACCCCGTGACCGAGCTTGCCCTCGACGGCAACCTGCATCGTCTTCGCCTTCTTCATCACCAGGCATTGCGTCGCGAGCACATGCTCCACTTCGCTCGTGCCGATGCCGAAGGCGAGCGCAGCAAATGCGCCGTGCGTGCTGGTATGCGAGTCGCCGCAGACGACCGTCATGCCGGGGAGCGTCGCGCCCTGCTCCGGTCCGATGACGTGCACGATGCCCTGCCGCTTGTCGAGAAACGGAAAGTACACCTTCGCGCCGAACGCCTTCATGTTGGCATTCAGCGTCTCGACCTGCAGCCGCGAGACCGGGTCGGTAATGCCCTCGATGCCTTTGTCCCAGTTTCGCGTCGGCGTGTTATGGTCGGCTGTGGCGACCACGGAGTCGACCCGCCACGGCTTGCGGCCCGCCAGTTTGAGGCCGGAGTACGCCTGGGGGCTCGTCACCTCGTGCACGAGGTGGCGGTCGATGTAGAGGAGCGCCGTCCCGTCTTTGTCTTCGTGAACGAGATGGCTTTGCCACAACTTGTCGTACAGCGTCTGCGCCGTCATATGCCACGTAACCTCATGGAAACGTGGGATTATTGCACATCGCGCGCGTCCGGAGTAGCAGACTGGCGCATCAGGCCGCGTCGAGCCGCAGTTTCCACCACAAAATCAGCATGCCCGCGAGCGCGCACAAGGCTGCGGCGGAGTACGTGATGCCGGCGCCGAGATAGTCCCAGCCATAGCCGCTCGCGAAGCCGCCCAGTGCGCCACCCGCGCCGAACGCGAGGCTGCCGTAGATCGCCTGCCCGCGCGCCTGATGCCGGCCGCGAAACATGCGGTGCACGACCCCGATCGCTGCGGCGTGGAACGATCCGAAGCTGGCCGCATGGAGCGCCTGTGCGAGCAGGAGGATGAAGAGGCTGCCCGCGCCCCAACCGATCATCAGGAACCGCGCCACCGCCAGCGCAAAGCTCGCGATGAGGATCTGCCGCAGCGTAAAGGCGCGATAAAGATGCGGCATCCACACGAAGATCGCGATTTCACACACGACGCCCAGCGCCCATAGCCATCCGGTGATGCTCTTGCTGTAACCGTGGTCGACCAGATGGATCGAATAGAACGTGTAGTACGGACCGTGCGCCGCGGCCATGAGGCCGCTCGCAATCACGAGCGCGATCACGGGTGGCTTGCGCAGGATGGTCCAGATCGGCACGCGATCGGAGGCGTGCGGCTTCGATTCCACATCCGGGATGTACCAGCACAGCGCGAGCATCCCCACCATCATCGCCGTCACGCCCCACGGCAGCACGCCGACTCCGAACCCGTCCAGCATGTAACCCACTGCAACCACCGCCGCAATGAAGCCCACCGAACCCCACACGCGTATGCGTCCGTAGCGCGCCGTCTCGTCGCCGAGATGCGAAAGCGTGGTCGCCTCGATCAACGGCAGCGCTGCGCTCCAGAAAAAAGTCATCGTGAGCAGTACCGCGAACAGCAGTGCGAACCCGGTGCCCGCAAAGACGCCGAGAAAGCACGCGAGCCCCGCCAGCCCGGTGAGCCGCACGATGCGCACGCGGCTCGGGCCGCGATCGGCGAGCCATCCCCACAGATGCGGCGCAACGATGCGCGTGAGCTGGGGCAGCGCCATGAGCAGCCCGATGTCCACCGGCGACATGCCGACCGCTTCGAGATACAGGCTGAAAAACGGCGCGAAGGCGCCGAGGTACGCGAAGTAGAAAAAATAAAAACCGGCGAGGCGCCGGTAGGGGAGCACGGTCAGCGCGGTCTCAGGCCTCGTCAGGCTCGGGGTCTTCCGTGGCCGCGGCACTGCGGAGCTTTTCGATCACCGACTGCGGTGCCTGCGCGGCAACGCGCGGCGTTTCGCAACGCACGTCCGCATTCTGCGCGCGATGGCGCAACGCGTGGTCCATGAGCGTCAGCGCCATCATCGCCTCGCAGATTGGCGTGGCGCGTATGCCGACGCAGGGATCGTGCCGGCCGTGCGTCTCGATCTGCGTGGGGTTGCCCTGCTTGTCGATCGTGCGGCGCGCGAGGCGGATGCTCGAGGTGGGCTTTACTGCGACGTGGACGATGATGTTTTGTCCGCTGGAGATGCCGCCGAGAATCCCGCCCGCGTTGTTGGAAACAAATCCCTGCGGCGTCATCTCGTCCGAATGCTCGGTGCCTTTTTGTGTGACCGCGGCAAATCCCGCGCCAATCTCCACGCCTTTCACCGCGTTGATGTTCATCATGTTATAGGCGAGATCGGCATCGAGCTTGTCGTAGACCGGCTCGCCCCAGCCCACCGGCACGCCGGAAGCAATGGTCGTGATCTTTGCGCCAGCCGAATCGCCCGACTTGCGCAGTTTGTCCATGAAGGCTTCGAGCTGCGGCACGAAGCTCTCGTCAGCAACGAAAAATGGATTGCTGTAAACACCGTCCCACGATTTGAATGGAACGACGACGGGCCCCAATTGCGCAAGGTAACCGCGCACCGTTACGCCATACTTTTCGTGCAGCCACTTCTTTGCGATGGCGCCGGCCGCGACCCGCACTGCAGTTTCCCGCGCGGACTGCCGCCCGCCGCCGCGATAGTCGCGTATGCCGTACTTCTGCCAGTAGGTGTAGTCCGCGTGCCCCGGGCGGAACATGTCCTTGATCTTCGAATAATCCTTGCTGCGCGCATCGACGTTGCGTATGAGGAGCGCAATCGGCGTGCCGGTCGTCACACCTTCGAATACACCGGAAAGAATCTCGACCATGTCTTCTTCGCGACGTTGGGTGACGTGGCGCGAAGTACCGGGCTTGCGGCGGTCAAGTTCAGGTTGAATATCCGTTTCGCTCAATGCCATGCCGGGCGGGCAGCCGTCGACCACGCAACCGATCGCGGGCCCGTGGCTTTCGCCGAAGGACGTCACGCAAAAAAGCTTGCCTAAGGTGCTGCCGGACATGACGAAACGCGGCGCGGAAAGGGATGTCTCAGTTTAACATAGGGCATATTGCGACCCCGACGATGCCATGGCGAACAAACCCGATCCCGACAAAGTGAAAGGCCCCGGCGGCCTGACGATGCGCGAACTGCACGAGAAAGTGAAGCAGAGCCACCTTCGCGATCAGGCGGCCGGCAAAGCGCGCAATCAGCTCACGCAGCCGCAGAATCGCTGGCAGCGCTTCGTGCGTTACGTGTGGGACAAGAAGAAAGGCTGAAGGGCGCATCATTGCGAATCGCCGCGCAATGCCAGGACTTGCGCCTGTAGTCCTTCGGGCGTCGCGAGCCATGGCGGCACTATGCCGCCCACGACCAATGCGATCTTCGACAGCATGCCGCGCCGGAAGGGTTTTGTCATCGCCGCGCCGCCTTCGCGGCTGAAGAAGCTGCCCCACAATCCCCGCAGCGCCATCGGCACCACCGGCGCCGGCGTCC
>DATFGD010000500.1:0-16723 GCA_035249725.1 Burkholderiales bacterium | reverse complement strand
GCCTGGCTCGCGGTGGCACGCAGCAGTTCTTCTGCATCCGCAACTACGACCTTCAAATCCTGCACGATCTTTTCCGTGTTCACTGAGTTTTCCATTGTCATGACATTAACTCCGGCGTTTACTGGACGGTTAGCGGTACCTTGCAGCCCGCGGATGAGGTTGGCGGGCAGGCGACGACGATCGGCACGATTATACCCGCCTGGCGACGCATTAACCCCAATGCGGCCGCCGCCGCGTTTATTGTATTCAGAACCAGTGATGCGACCGGCATCAATAATCAAGGAGAACAACATGCGTCTGTCAGCCGCAGCTCTTTCGTCCGCGGCAATGGCCGTGGCATCCGCGCTATCCGCATCGTGCTGGGCAGCCGCCGATACCAGCGGCACCGCCGTCACCATATACAGCACGCTACGCCCCGGCGCGGTACCGCCTGAACTCTATCGCAATGGCGGGCCGGGCCAGAACGTGCCGGGCTACGCCATGGTTCGGAGCGAACGTGAACTGACCTTCAAGAGCGGACGCAATACGGTCCGCTTCACCGACGTGGCTGCTCTAATCGATCCGACTACCGTCCTCTTCGAATCGCTCACCGATACCAAGGGCACCACAGTGGTTGAACAGAACTTTCAGTTCGATCTCGTCAACACGCAGCGGCTGCTCCACAAGTATGTGGACCGCGCCATCAGCGTGGACCAGGTGCGCGGCGATAGCGTCGAATCATTCCGCGGGACGCTCCTTTCCGTAAGCGGCGGGCTCACTCTGCGACGCGAGGATGGGAGCATACAAATCCTGCCGCATAACGCCGGCATCCGGCTACCCGAACTGCCGGGCGGCCTCATCACGCGCCCCACGCTGGTATGGGACGTTGCGGCGGCAAAGAGCGGGATGCATCGCACGCGAGTGTCCTACCAGACGGGCGGCATCACCTGGTGGGCCGATTACAACGTGACGTATGAGGACGGCGCCCACGCCAATGCCTGCAAGCTCGATATCGGCGCATGGGTCAGCATCGTGAACCAGTCGGGGGCAGGCTATCCCGACGCCAGACTCAAATTGGTCGCGGGTGACGTACAGCGCGTTGCCCCACCGGGGCAGGTGCACCGTGCACCGATGGCGGCGCGCGCCATGGCGCAGGAAGACCGCGCGGAGGGCTTCCACGAAAAGGGGTTCTTCGAGTATCACCTCTACACGCTGGGGCGAACTACGACCATTCCGGACAACTCGACGAAGCAGATCGAACTCTTCCCCGCGGCGCGCGGCGTGCCATGCGAAAAAACGCTGGTGTATTACGGAATCGCACCGGCGTACGGGTTTGGTCCCAATCCGATCACCGACCGCAATTACGGCACGCAGAGCAACAAGAAGGTCGATGTCTATCTCGGCTTCGAGAACGCAAAGGAGAACAACATGGGGATGCCGCTGCCATCGGGCCGCGTACGGGTCAACAAGCTCGACCGTGCCGACGTCACCCTCGAATTCATCGGGGAAGACAAGATCGACCACACGCCCCGCAACGAGAAAGTGCTGATCAAGATGGGTTCCGCGTTCGATGTGGTCGGTGAGCGGCGCCAGGTCAACTTCTCGATCGACACGTCGCGGCGGACGATGACCGAGGAGATCGAGGTGAAGCTCCGCAACCACAAGCGCGAGTCCGTCACAGTTATCGTGAAGGAAAACCTCTACCGCTGGGTAAACTGGCAGATCACGTCAAAGAGCCACGATTTCAAGAAGCAGGATGCCCGGACCGTTCACTTTCCGCTGAAGGTTTCGGCCGACGGCGAAACGATTCTGCGCTATACGGTGCACTACAGCTGGTAAGGAGACACACGCTCAGGGGTGCGTTCCCAACAGCACGTCTTCCAGCCAGTCCCACATGTAACCGGTGCCGATGCTGACGTTATCCACCTGGCAATGGTGATAACCACCCTCGTCACGCGTGAAGATTTTGAGCTCCTTGCGCGCCGAGCCCGCCGCTTCGATCATTTTCTGCGCGTGTTCGAGCGGCGCCTGCTGGTCGCCTTCACCGTGCAGTAACAGGTACGGGCAGCGCATCTTCTGGATCACGCCGTCGAGCTTGAACCCTTCGAGTCTGCGGAACGCCTCTTCCTTCGTTTTCACGCCGAACACCCATAACAGGTGCTCCCACGGCACCGAGAGCGAGAGCACCTCGCCGCGCTCGATGCGCGCAAGCCGCTGCTGCCACTTGGTGTGGTAGTCCCACTCGGGTCCCCAGGAAATGCAGCAGGCGAAACGGCCGTCCATCGCCGCCGCGCGTGGCGCATAGTAGCCACCGAGACTCAGCGCCATGATGCCGATGCGCCTGGGATCGAACTCGGGACGCGCGGCGAGATAATCGTAAGCAGCGCCGGCGTGGCGTTCGGTCTCGTGATGCAGCGGGAGACCGCGGAAACGGATGGATTCCCCATTGCCCGGGCCATCGAGTATGAGACACGCTATGCCGCGCGCCGCAAGATCCGGTATGCCGCGGAAATATTGGATCTCCTTCGTCACGTCGAAGCCGTCCAGAAAAAGCATGACCGGAGCCTTGCCGGCGCGGCCCGGCACGGGATCGGCGTGAACGAGCACTCCGGGCAGGCTCGTGCCCTCGTACGGGATTTCCACGTGCTCGATCCGCGGGCGGCGGATGTAGCTTGCCGCGGTCTTGAACGCTTCGACGCCGCGGCGGTATGCCGTCTGGCTGGCATCGTTCTTCGGCTGCACGAACCGTTCGCCGACGTGGTAGTAGTGCGCAGCGCGGAAGAGATACGACGCAGCGCCGATTTTGTGGCCCTTTGCGGCTTTCTCCTGTGCAATGGCTGCGAGGCGCTCCGCTTCCCCTATCCACTCGCGAAACCAGGCGTGGTCGTCGCCGACGCTCTCCTTCAACCGCAAGCCGATGCGGTTGATCTCGTCGATTTCACCGCCGCCCCACGGCGCGCCCCCGAGCGCAATCAACACGCCGTGCGACCAGCGATAATTATCCGGAAAGTACGAAAATGCGAGTTCGCCATCGGGCAGTTTTGAACCTGTCATTCGCTTTCCTTCGTGCGCAGCTTGCGTTTACAACCGCGGAATGCCCGAATCAAGAATGATCTTCCGGAATTTCTCGACATCCGTTTTCACCACCGCCGCGAATTCTTCGGGTGTGCTGCCCACGATGACGAGACCGAGCTGGGCGAAGCGCTCTTTCACTTCCGGCGTGTCGAGCGCGGCGCGTATCGCCTTATGGAACTGCCTGACCTGCGCCCGGCTCGTTTTTGCGGGCGCGAACATCCCGTTCCAGAACTGGAAGTCGTATCCGGGTAGACCCTGCTCTGCAACCGTCGGCACGCTGGGCAGCAGCGGATGGCGCTTGGAACTCGTGATGCCGTAGGCTTTCATCCGACCGGATTTGATGTGCGCCGCGCTCGCAAGCGGCGTAAGCAGCGAGAGCTGGGACTCGCCAGCGACGACTGCCATCTCCGAGGGCGAGCTGCCCTTGTACGGGACGTTGTTCATCTTGATTCCGAGCTGCGCCCACAGGGCATCGCCCGCAAGCTGTCCGGTCGCACCCGCGATCGCGATGTTCGTCTTTTCAGGATTGTCCTTCGCGTGTGCGGCGAGATCCTGAACCGTGCGCCCCGGCAGCTTGGGATTCGCCGCGAGCACCATACCGGTCGTGGAGAACTGGCTGATCGGTGTGAAGTCGCGGAGCGGATCATATGAAAGCTTCCGATACAACGTCGCGTTGACCGCATGCGTGCCGCTGTTGCCGACGCAGATCGTCGCCGCGTCGGGCTCCGCCTTGGCGCAAAGCTCGGTCGCCACGAGTCCGTTCGCGCTCGCGCGATTGTCCACGACCATGGTTCGGGCCAGCACTTCGCTCATCTTCGGCGTGATCAGGCGCGCCTGCACGTCCGAAGGCCCGCCCGGCGAGGAAGCGACGAGCACACGCACCGGACGCGGGCTTTGCGCGCAAACCGCTGCCGACGTTGCAACCAACACCGCCATAGCAAGAAGTCTGGAAATTGGTGTCATATGCGCCTCCAATGCATCGCAGCAAGATCGCCTCATGATAGCCGTTTTCATCTGTGAAGTAATTGGCAAAAGCCGCACGCAAGGCGCATGCGGGCGTGATATTTGGCTGGCTTTACTCTGGCATAACGGCCGCCCTTGTGCAAAGATACCGCGGCATCATGAATGGACGGAGGTACAACATGAAAAGAATTGCGTTTTACGGGCTGACTCTCGCGATCGCCGGCGCGCTGGCAAGTGGACCCGCGTATGCCGACAAGCCATCGTGGGCGGGCGGTGGAGACCGGCAGGAAAAAGGAAAAGGTCAGTCACGCGATCGCGACAAGGGCGGAAAGCGCGATAAGGATCGCGATCGCGGGCAGTCTTCGCACCGCGGCGGAAGCCACTTCACGGATAATCACCGCGTCGTGATCCGCGAATACTACACGACCGAATTTCGCGGCGGCCATTGTCCGCCCGGGCTCGCCAAGAAGAACAATGGGTGCATGCCGCCCGGTCAGGCTAAAAAATGGCGCGTCGGCCATGCGCTGCCGCGCGAGGTGATCTACTACGACCTTCCGCCTGCGTTGGTTGTGCAGATCGGCATGCCGCCGGCGGGCTATAAATATGTGCGCGTCGCGGCGGACATTCTGATGATCGCAGTCGGCACCGGCATGGTGGTGAGCGCGATCGAAGATCTCGGCCGCATGTAAGCCCGCTACTCTTCCAGCTCGGGATAGTGCCGGAATATGCCGCGGTCGTTGAACGCAAGGCGCCGCGGCGACCCGAGATAAGCCGCGATGTTCGGGCGGGCGGCGACCCGTTCATGGAGCGCGGCGAGGCCCGGATAGCCGGGCGCCACGCGGGCCATGGTGCGCGGAAACGAGAAGCGCAGACCTTCGAGCAGCTGGAAGATCGAGAGATCGACATAGGTCAGCGTATTGTCCACCATGTACACGTGCCCGTCGGCGCCCCCCAACACGCGCTCGAAGTAGCCCAGGAACTTGGGAAGCCGCTCCGCCAGAAAATGGCGGGTATACGTGAGCGCTTCCGCCTTCTGATCTTCGTAGTACAGCCCGTGCGCGACCGGATGGTGCGTGTCCTGTATTTCCTTCAACAAGTCGGCGATCGTAAGCTGAAGCTGATGCGCCCATAGCCGTTCTGCCTGGGCTTTGGGCGCGAGGCCCAGTTTGGGACCGAGATAAAGCAGGATGTTCGCCGTCTGCCCGATAACCCGCCTGCCCGCCTTCAGAAACGGCTGCGCGAACGGCGGATGCCGGACTGACGCATTCTGGATAAAGCGCGCCACGGCCTCGGGCCCGCGCCCACGCCCCGATTCGCGTGCGACGTCCAAGTATTCCGCGCCCGCTTCTTCCAGCGGCAGCCGGATGAATTCGCCGCGTCCCTGGTTGGTCGGCGTGTAATAAAGCTCGTAGCGCATGGCTTGCTCCTTTCGGCCCGTTAGAGAAACGCACCGCGCGCCGCCAGGGCGTATTCGCTCAGATGGCGGGTCACGATTTCGAAGGTCTCGTCCACTGAGTCGGTGCGATGGAAAAGCTTGAGATCGTCGCGATTGATCGTGCCATGGCGTACCAGCGCGTCGAAATTGATCACCTCGTTCCAGTACTCCGCACCGAAGAGCACGATGGCGAGGTCCTTGCGCATCTTTCCGGTCTGGCGCAGCGTCAGGATCTCGAACAATTCATCGAGCGTGCCGAACCCGCCGGGAAAGACGAGCAGCGCCTTCGCGAGATAGGCGAACCAGAACTTGCGCATGAAGAAGTAATGGAAGTGGAATGACAGTTCGCGCGTCACGTAGCGGTTGTCGAACTCCTCCACCGGGATCGAGATGGTCAGCCCGACGTTGACGCCCTTCGCCTCTGAAGCGCCGCGGTTGGCCGCCTCCATGATGCCCGGCCCGCCGCCCGTGCACACGACGAAGCGCCGCTCCTCGTCGGTCAACTGCTTCGACCACTGCGTGAAGCGGTGCGCCAGTTCGCGCGCCGCCTCGTAATAACGCGACATCGCCAGCAGCCGTCGCGCGCGGTCGGGATCGCCCTCGCCGGCTTCCGCCGCCCGAAGCGCCGCCTCCGCGTCTTCGCGAGAAAGAAGGCGCGCGGAGCCCATGAATACGATCGTATCTTCGACCCGGTAGTGCTCGAAACGGGTCCGCGGCTCCAGATACTCGGAAAGGATGCGCAGCGGCCGTGCACCGCTGCTCATGAGAAAAGACTCGTTGAGATACGCCTTTTCCGAGGCGCGGCGTCGTTCTTTCATATGAGAGACTCCTTGGCGCGACGGTGCGTCATGCGCTCGCCCGCGGGATTGCCGCATCGTCACGAAACGACGAATCGTAACAGGAACGCGGCAGCTTGGAGATTGCCGCGTCCTGCGTCAAAATGGCGAAGTTATCGAGCGAGTCCTGAGGGCGAATCCTGATCATGCAACGCGAACCGATGCCTACCGGCGCCATGAAGGCGTTCATCCGCAAGGAGACCGAGCGCATACTGGACGCCTGCACCCGCTGCGGCAAGTGCTTCGAAGCTTGCCCCATGACTCGCTACAGCCCTGCCCTGGAGGGCGCGGAGTCCAAGGGCGCTGTGACGGACGTACTCGCCCTGCTGCGCGAGGAGCCGACGAACGGACAGGCGGTCGCGTGGGCTTCCGTGTGCGTGCGCAGCGGCTCGTGTGTGCCGGCATGCCCCGAAAACGTCGATCCCAAAATGATGGTGCGCATCGCGCGCATGATGGCCTCCGGCGGACTGGGCGGCGAGAAGCGCATTCCCGCGCGACACGACCGCGACTACTACGACCGGATTCGCGCGTTCGCCAAGCTGCAGCTCAGCGAATCCGAATTGAAAGACTGGATGTAAGGACCAACGCATATGAGCGAGCGCATCATATTCTGGTATGGCTGCAACGTGCTGCGGCATGGCGACATCATTCACAGTTGTCTGGACATTCTGCGGCTGCTCGGGATCGACGCGCGCCCGGCCGGCGGGCCCGACTACTGCTGCGGCACATCGAAGGACGAAAATCTGACCGCGGCCGACGGCATGGCGCGTCGCACGGTGACCAAGTTCAATGCGATGGGTCGGGATCGCCTGGTGGCGTGGTGTCCATCGTGCCATTCGCACATGACGGAATTCATGGGGGAAGCGTATCCGCCGGAATTCGACCTCACCTACCTCGTGGACCTGTTGTACGAGCGCCGCACCGCGCTTGCCGCGCTGCTCAAGCACCCGGTGCCGATGCGCGTGCTCCTGCACAAGCATGTGGGATTCAACGACCGGGTAGCGGTCAACGAGAAAGTGCCCGCCCTGCTCAGGCTGATACCCGGAGTGGAAGTCGTGGACGACGATTACGCCGCGCCCGGATATATGTGCGCATTGCTCGGTTCGGTACCCAAGGCGATCGAGGAGATGCATCGCGAAACGCTGCGCCGGGTCGCGCTGCATCGGGCCGACGCCGTGGTCACCACGTTTCACCAGTGCTATCGCGAGATCTGCGGCCTGGAAGCGCATGCCAATACCAAAGCGTTCAACTATATTCATCTCTTCGCGCAGTCGATCGGGCTCGAATACGTTGACGAATACAAGGCGTGGAAGAAAGCCGGTCCGGATTCCGCGGCGCTCATCGGCGAAAGGCGGCTGGCCCAGGTCGGCGTGCAATTCTTCGAGCGCGCGATGCTGCCGGAACTGGTCAAGCGTCCGCTCGGAATCGATCCCAAGCCCCCCGCGGCAGACAAGTAGGTTTGCCTGGGCGGAGATAAGAATAACGGGAGGCAGGAGGCAGGACCATTGCGCATTGAAGTGATCTGCACCGGAGACGAGGTGCTCACGGGCAAGATCGTGAACACCAATTTCAGCTACATCAGCCAGAAGCTGGAGGACTTCGGCCTCTCGGTGCGCTGGGAGACGACGGTCGGCGACGATCGCGAAAGCCTGCACCTAGCCTTTCAGCTCGCGGGCGAACGCGCCGATGCGGTGATCGTCAACGGCGGGCTGGGGCCGACGGTGGACGATCTCTCGCAGGAAATCGCGGCGCGCGCCGCCGGCGTCGACCTCGTGCTGAGCGAAGCGTGGCTGTCCTGCATGGAAAATTACTTCCGGCGCCGCAGCCGCGTCATGCCGCCCAACAACCGCAAGCAGGCGATGCTCCCCGCCGGTGCAGAGATACTCGACAACCCGGTGGGAACGGCGTGCGGGTTTGCGGTGACGATCGGCCGCGCGCGTTTTTACTTCACGCCCGGCGTGCCGCGCGAGATGCGCCGCATGCTGGAAGAGCAGATCATTCCGCGCCTGCTCGCCAAGGCCGGCGTGCAGACCGCGATATTCCTCAAGCGTTTTCACTCTTACGGCATAGGCGAATCGCACGCCGACACGCTGCTTGCCGGTGTCGAAGCCCTGGTGCCCGACGGCAGCGTCAAGCTCGGCTTCCGCGCGCACTATCCGCAGCTCGAAACGAAACTCACCGTGCGCGGCAAGGATATGGCGGACATCCAGCGCAAGCTGGAGCCCGTCGAAACGGAAGTGCGCCGCCGCCTCGGGAACTTCATCGTCGCGGAAGGCGATCAGAGCGTCGAGCAGGTCGTGCTCGAGGCCTTGTCACGCCGCGGGGCGTCTTTGTCGCTGGTGGAAACCTTTACGAGCGGGCAGATCGCCGCGCGTATCGGGCACATTCCCGGTGCCGAGAAAGTGATACGGCGCGGCCTCGTGGCGCGCGATCCCGGTGAGATATGCAGCGCGGTAGGCCTCGATCGCACGGCCGCGATGGACACCGTTACGCGGGAGAGCGCCGAGGCCGTGGCCCGAGCGATGCGGCGCCAAACGGGCACGACTCATGCGATGGCGGTCCTGATCGACGTGGACGAAGGCGCGGACCGCATCGATATCGGCGGAACCGTTTGTATCGCAATTGCGACCGAGACCGACGTCGCAACGCGGCGCAGCCGGATCGTCGGCGGCCGTGACTGGGTCCGTCTCGGCGCGGTCGAAATGGGACTCGACTGCCTGCGCCGCTATCTGCAGGGCCTGCCGGTGCAGGAGCGTATCGACTTCGAGAAAATCGAAGCAGCCGACACCGCAACGACCGCCAAATCCTGACAGCTCGCACCGTGATTTCTCATACCGCCGTCCTTGCTGCGCGCCAGCGTAGCGCGACGCTGGTATACAATCGTCCGGGGCGTCTCCATTCACCCGGGGGAGGACAAAAATGATAGGCACCGTCATCGTGCTCGCCGCACTGCTGGTCGTGGTCGTTTATTTCGTGATGCTTTACAACAACCTCGTCCAGATCAAGCACAACGTATCGAAGGCGTGGGCCAATATCGATGTCCTGCTCAAGCAGCGGCACGACGAGCTGCCGAAGCTGGTGGAGACGTGCAAGCAGTACATGCAGTTCGAGCAGGAAACGCTGGAGCGGGTGATGGAAGCGCGCTCGAAAGTGTTTGCCGCGCGCGAAGCGCAGAATATCGGCGCGCTGGGCCAGGCGGAAGGAACGCTGCGCGCATCGCTCGGAAATCTGTTCGCGCTGGCCGAGGCGTACCCTGACCTCAAGACCAACCAGACGTTCCAGCAACTGCAAACCCGGATTTCGAGCCTCGAGAACGCGATCGCCGACCGGCGCGAGTTCTACAACGAATCGGTCAACATCAATAACGTGCGCATCGAGCAGTTCCCGGACACGATCGTCGCCGGCATGTTCAGCTTCAAGCCCGCGCAGTTGCTCGAGTTCGATGCCACCGAAAAAGCCGACGTGGATGTGAAGAAGCTTTTCGCCGCCTGATCGGGCGCGGTCGTCCGCCCTCGCGATGGCCTTCAGGCATCACCGCGCGACATGGTTCACCGGCGGCATCCATCTTTTCATACTGATGATCGCCATCGAAGCGGAAAGCGCCGAGGTGTGGCCGTGGGCGCTCGCGACCATGGCAGTCACGAGCTTCTTTGCCTGGGCCGCAACCTACCGCCGCTACCGCCAGATTCATGATCTCCCGACCTCCCGGGTGGCCTCGGCCGCCCAGGGGTATGTCGAGCTCTTCGGCCGCTCGGAATTACTGGAAGGCAGCACGCTCGTCAGCACGCGCACCGGACTTCCGTGCTGCTGGTACCGCTATCACATCGAGCGCAAGACCTCGAACAACAAGTGGGAATACGTCGACAGCGGCGAGAGCCGCGATCATTTTCTGCTCACCGACGATACCGGCCAGTGCGTGGTCTCGCCCGATGGCGCAGAGATCGTTACTGCACATAAGGACACGTGGACGCAGGGCAGCTACCGCCACACCGAATGGATGCTCGCGCCGAAAGACAAACTCTACGCGATCGGCGAGTTCACCACTGCCGGCGGCGCCGTCGCGGAACTCGATGAGCGGGCGGATGTGAGCGATCTCCTCGCCGACTGGAAGAAGGACAAGGCGCAGCTCCTCGCGCGCTTCGACGCCAACAAGGACGGCGAGATCGATCTCAGGGAATGGGAAAAGGCGCGGCTCGAGGCACAGAAGGAAGTGCGCCAACGCCACCTGGAGGGGCACGCAGCAACAACCGAAGGCGTGCATCTGCTCCGCAAGCCCCGTGACGGCCGGCTGTTTCTGCTGGCCTGCGAGCTTCCGCACAGGCTGGGCCGGCGTTATGCGCTGTGGAGCGCGTTCCACCTCCTGGTTTTCTTTGCAGCCGGGGGCACTGCCATCGGTATGCTGCTGTAGTGAAACGATTGGCCTCCCCATCGGTCAAATTGTGAGACTGAGGCTCGGTGAGACACGACGGGGTCATCCATGAATGCAGCCAACGACGCCGATAATCCGGCAGGAACGGATGGCTTCGAGTTCGTCGAGTACGCCGCGCCCGACACGCGGGCGCTCGGGCGACTGTTCGAGGCGATGGGATTCGGCGCGGTTGCGCGCCACCGGTCGAAGGACGTGGTGCTCTACCGGCAGGGCGAAATCAATTTCGTCATCAACCATGAGCCGCATAGCTTCGCGCACGCCTTTGCCCGGATACACGGGCCTTCGGTCTGCGCGTTCGCCATCCGCGTGCGCGATGCGGCACGCGCGCTCGAGCGCGCCGTCGGGCTCGGCGCCAAGCCCTATTACACGCTGGTCGGCCCCGACGAGCTGGAAATTCCCGCTATCCGCGGCATCGGCGGCAGCCTGATTTACTTCGTCGAACGCTACGGTGAGCAGTCGATCTACGACGTCGATTTCGTGCCGATCGAGAACACAGGTCGGCGGGAGGCAGCGCTCGCACGGATCGATCACTTGACCCACAACGTGCACCGTGGCCGCATGGACGAGTGGGCCGACTTCTACCGCCGGCTCTTCAATTTCCGTGAGATCCGCTACTTCGACATCCACGGCGCCGCGACGGGGCTGCGCTCCCGCGCGATGGTGAGCCCCTGCGGCAAGATACGGATCCCGATCAACGAACCCTCCGATGACAAGTCGCAGGTGCAGGAATACATTTCCGCCTATCACGGCGAAGGCATCCAGCATATCGCACTCGCCACCGACAACATCTATGCAAGCGTCGAACAGCTCACGGCGAACGGCGTCGAGTTCATGGAAGTGCCGGCGACCTACTACGATGCGCTCTATGAGCGCATTCCCGGTCACGGCGAAGACCTGGAACGGCTCAAACACGGCGCGATACTGATCGACGGTTCCCCCGGAGGCGGGCTGCTGCTCCAGATCTTCACGCGCACGGTGATCGGGCCGATTTTTTTCGAGATCATCCAGCGCAAGGGCAACGACGGTTTCGGGGAAGGCAACTTCAGGGCGCTGTTCGAAGCGATCGAACGCGACCAGTTCGCGCGCGGTGTCGTATGAAACGAAGATGGATTTCGCTGCCGCGGGTCGAAGGCAGCGCTTCGCGCCAGGCCCATGCCGATCTCCCGGAAGGCACCTTCGAACGCGAACTCGGCAAGGAGGGCTTCTACGGTCCTTCGACCCAGATGTACCACCGCCATGCCCCGACGGGATGGGTGCGCTTCGAGGGGCCGCTGCGTCCCCGGGCCTTCGATACGAGGCGGCTCACCGAATCGCGCCCGTCGCCATGGCAGGCGACGCCGCTCTTCAGCAACCCCTACCTCAACCTCCGTGTCTGGCGCACCGATCGCCCGATGGACCATCTCGCGCGCAACGGCGACGGCGACGAGTTGATCTTCATCCACGAGGGCGCGGGCGAGCTCTTCTGCGATTACGGACATCTCACCTTCCGCGACGGCGACTACCTCATGCTGCCGCGCGGCACGCTGTGGCGCATCGAGACAGCCGGCACTGTCGTTGCGCTTTTGATCGAAGCGACCGGCGACAGTTACCAGTTGCCGGAGAAAGGCATCGTGGGCGAGCACGCGGTATTCGATGCCGCCATCCTCGATGTGCCGTCCCTCGACGAGGCGTTTCGCGGTCAACAGGACGAGCGCGAGTGGCGCGTTATGGTCAAGCGGCGGGGCGCGCTCAGCACACAGGTTTTTCCGTTCAATCCGCTCGATGCCGTGGGCTGGCACGGCACGCTCACGCCGGTGCGCGTCAACTGGCGGGACCTCCGACCGTTGATGAGCCATCGCGCCCACCTGCCGCCTTCCGCGCATACCGTGTTCGCGTGCGAGCGCTTCGTCGTGTGCAACTTTTGTCCGCGACCGATCGAGTCCGACCCGGGCGCGCTCAAGGTACCGTTCTTTCACAACAACGACGACTACGACGAGGTGATCTTCTACCACCGCGGCCAGTTCTTCTCCCGCGACAACATCCATCCCGGGATGGTCACGCTCCATCCGAGCGGGTTCACGCACGGGCCGCATCCGAAAGCGTTCCGCACCGGCGCAGCCGGCGCGCGCAAGGAGACCGACGAAGTGGCGGTGATGATCGACGCGCGTGATGCGCTCGATGTCGCGCCGCTCCCCGAAGGCGTCGAGTGGCCGGGCTACGTCGACTCGTGGAAGGACGCGCCGGCTTGAAGCTTGCAACGCTCAAGCGCGGCGGCCGCGACGGCACGCTTCTTGTCGTCGATCGCTCTCTTCGCCGCACTGTCGCCGTGCCCGCCATTGCGCGTACGTTACAGGCGGCGCTCGACGGCTGGGAAAGGTGTGCGCCCGCACTCCAGGCGGTCTATGAGCGCCTCAATGCGGGCGAGGTTTCCGGCGCATTCGATCTCGATGCAGAAGCGCTCGCCGCACCGCTCCCGCGCGCCTATCAATGGCTTGACGCGAGCGCGTACTTGACTCACGTCGAGCGCGTGCGTAAAGCGCGCGGTGCGACGCTGCCGGCGGAACTGTACAGCGATCCGCTGATGTATCAGGGTATCTCCGACTGCTTTCTCGGCGCACACGACCCGGTGCCGGTCCAGGACGAAGACTGGGGCATCGATTTCGAAGGCGAAGTCGCTATCGTTACGGACGATGTACCGATGGCCGTTGCGGCAGACGAAGCCGTACGGCATATCAAGCTCATCCTGCTCGTAAACGACGTCTCGCTCCGCAATCTTATTCCAGGCGAAATCGCCAAGGGCTTCGGCTTTGTGCACAGCAAACCCGCGAGCGCCTGTTCGCCGGTGGCGGTAACGCCCGATGAGCTCGACGCGGCTTGGGACGACGCCAAGGTGCATCTGCCGCTGCGCGTTCAGTTGAACGAGGAGCAGTTTGGCGAGCCGAATGCCGGAGATGACATGGCGTTCGGATTTTCCGACCTCATCGCGCACGCCGCAAAAACGCGGCGTCTCGGGGCCGGCACCGTCATCGGCTCAGGCACGGTGTCGAACGCCGAGTGCGCGCGCGGCTTTTCCTGTATCGCCGAGCGGCGCGTCGTCGAGTTCGTCGAGAACGGACGGGCGGTAACGCCGTTCATGCGCTTCGGGGATCGCGTGCGGATCGAAATGCTGGCCGCCGACGGCGTCTCGATCTTCGGCGCCATCGATCAGCAAATCGTGCGATTCGATCCGCGCCAGAGCAATTGAAGGGACCCTGGCGCCGCGAACCTGCCTTGGCCAAAAGCGTCCAACGATCGGGTAGACCAAACGGAGATCGAGCGGTGAAGCTGGCGGAGGCTCACGATCTGGAGGCGTTCGCCGCGGAAAATGCCGTGGCCGGCTTGACCGCCCCGTCGCTTGCCGCCATTCGGGAAGGTCCCAAGGGCTACAGCGCCGAACGCAGGCAGGAATTTCTCCGGTTCCAGAGGCGGATCGATCGCGAGCTGTTGCAGCACCGCATCATTACGCGCAACGCCTACACCGCATGGTTCAGGCAAGGCCTGCAGAGCGAAGCGCAGATCCAGGCCTTTATCGTTCAGTTCTCGGTCTTTTCCAACCTGTTTCTGGTCGCGCAGCTGCAGAAGATGATCAATGCCGAGACCCTCGAAGGCATGCGCGCTTCCAAGGAAATCCTTGCCAATGAGATCGGTGTCGTCTTCAAGCCGCGCGGCGCGCAAGGCAAGACTGCGGCAGACCCCTCCGATCCGGATCATGTCGGCACCGAAGGCACGGTGCAGGGCGGCATGTTCCGCTTCGAAGCGGGTCATTTTGAATGGCTGTACCACATCGCGCGCAGGCTTGGGCTCGAGTTCCACGAAATCGGCAAACGACACTTTGGCACGCCGGCGACCCTGTTTTTCTGCGATGAGCTGGTGCACCTCTACGGCAACGAGAACTGCGCGGTGTCGCGCGCGGCAAGCTACGCGGTGGAGAACTGGGCCGCCGCAGGATTCTGGGACGAATTGATCGAAGGCTTCCAGCGCTATAACCGCAAACACGGCATCGATTTGCCGCTCGGCTTCTTCGTCTGGCACAGCCGTCTCGAGGCACAACACGCCGAGCATACTCAGGAAGAGCTCGAGGAAGATTACTTCCGGAACGCTTTCGACGAAGACGCCTTTATCCGCTGCGGCAACGAAATGCTGGACGCGGTTGCGGCGTTCTGGGACGGGCTCAACGCCCAGCGCCACGAACTCGCGCTGGCATAAGCGATACGTGGCACCCGCCAGGGCGGGCTGGACGACGCGATGCCCGCGATTCGTCGATCTCCTGTGCCGCGCTCGAGCCGATCTACGCCTCTCCCTTACAATGCTCACATTTAGATTGGGTGATGGATGAGAAGCGACTACGTGCTCGGCCTCGGCACCAAGGGTTTTCACCGCATCCACTATACCGAGTGGGGCGACGCATCCAATCCACGCATCCTGATCTGCGTGCATGGGCTTGCGCGCACCGGGCGCGACTTCGATGATCTCGCGCAGGCGCTGCAGAACGAATTTCGCGTGGTATGTCCCGACATCGTCGGCCGGGGCCGCAGCGACTGGCTCGATGCCAAGGAAGAGTACGGCTACCCGCAGTACATGGCCGACATGAATGCGCTCATCGCACGCGTCACCGGGGAAACCAGCGGCAATGCGGCGCACTGGGTCGGCACCTCGATGGGGGGCATCATCGGCATGCTGCTCGCTTCGCGGCCGCGCTCGCCGATCGTGAGGCTGGTGGTGAATGACGTCGGGACGATCGTGCCGAAGGCAGCGCTCGAGCGTCTTGCGCAGTATGTCGGACGCACCCCGCACTTCGACACGCTGGAAGCGCTGGAAGCGCACGTGCGGCTCGTATCCGCGCCATTCGGTCCGCTCACCGACGAGCAGTGGCGGCACCTCACGCTGCACGCGGCACGGCGGCTCGACGACGGTACATGGACCACGGCCTACGACCCGGCGATCGGCATGCCGTTTCACCGGCGTCCCCTGAACGACGTGGATCTCTGGGAATACTGGGATGCGATACGCTGTCCGACGCTGCTGCTGCGCGGTGCCGAGTCGGATCTATTGCTGAAAGAGAATGCGCTTGCCATGACGACGCGCGGGCCGCGTCCGCGTCTGGTGGAATTCCAAGGGGTAGGGCACCCACCGATGCTCATGGCGCACGATCAGATCGCCGTCGTACGGGAGTTTCTCCAGGCTTCAGCGTAAGCGTCGCTCGGGCACCGTCACTCAACTCGTGCAGCACGAGGCATCCGGTACAATGAGCGGCATGCAACCTCTTCTACTCAAAGTCGGCGGCTATCAAAAACCCGCTTCGATACACAACCGGGCGGCGCGGCGTTTCGGCGAGCTGCTGACGCAGCGGCTCGACTCGCGTATTGCGTTCGAGCTGGTGGGCAACGTTCTCGATCTGGGCCGCAAGTCGGGCGATCTTCCGACCATGGTCGAAACCGGAGAATTGTCCGGCTGCTACATGTCTACCGTTCGGTTCACTCAGGCGGTCCCGGAACTCCAGATGCTGGAACTGCCTTTTGTCATCAGGGATCGCGCCGCGCTATTTCGGGCGCTGGACGGCGAAGTCGGACGGCTGCTGCGGCAACGCATGCTGGAACGCACGCCTTTTCGCGTGCTCGGATTCTGGGACAACGGATACCGGCACCTTTCCAACCGCGTACGCCCGATCCGCACGCCGAACGACTGCCGGGGGCTGCGCATCCGCACACAAATGAGCGCGCTGCACGGTGAAGTCTTCCGGGCGCTGGGATTCGAGCCCGTGCCGGCGGACATCAAGGAGTTCGTCGAGGGTATCGCGACCGAGAAGTTCGAAGCGCAGGACAATCCGCTGACCAACATCTACAACTTCGGCGTCCATCACCATCACCGCCACATCACGTTAAGCGGTCATTTTTTCGGCGCCACACTCTTCATTTGCAACGAGCGGCATTATCGCAGTTGGCCGGATGACGTGCAGGCCGCGGTCGAAGAAGCGGCGCTTGAGGCGAC
>DATFGD010000499.1:0-3827 GCA_035249725.1 Burkholderiales bacterium | reverse complement strand
CGATCCGGGCGCATCTGTAACTGGACAACTAAGCCGCGAGATCCCAGCGGCGACTTTCCAACTGCCGAGCGCCGCGCTGTCTGAACGCAATGGCGGCGCAATCGTGACCGACTCCGCTGACCCGGAACATCTGCGCACGCTGGAGCCGGTGCTGATCGTTGACATTGCCGTACCGCAGAGCCCGATCCACCGCATCGGCGGACGCGCGTGGGTGCGCTTTGATTTCGGCAGCGCACCGCTTGCCCTGCAGTGGGCGCAAGCACTGAGGCAGCTCCTGCTGCAGCATTTCGATACGGTGGTCTGAATGCCCGGGCGCGCACCGTGATCGCGATATGAGAGCCGCGAAACTCGGCGCCCCCGGCATCGTCCTCGGAAACTATCCCGAGCGTCGCCAAACCGCGGCTCGTTTCCCGTGGATAAGCGGTATTGCGGGGACTTTTGCCCACTGGCGGTTGCGCAAACGCCGCATCGATCAGCAGTTGATCGCGGGTACACGGAGCATCGAAAGCGCGATAGCCGGGCAATCCGATCAGGCGTTGCACGATCGAATCCGGTTGCTGCGCGCCAATCTCCCCCACGGCGATTTCAGCGATGCCTACACAACCGAGGCGCTGGCCATTGCTTCAGTGATGTGCAGGCGGACACTGAGTGCCGTGCCCTACGATACACAGTTGATCGCCGCACGGATCATGCTCGACGGCCACCTCGCCGAGATGGCGACGGGCGAGGGCAAGACGCTCGCTGTCGCGCTCACCGCCGCGACGGCGGCATTCGCCGGCATTCCGGTACACGTCGTGACGGCCAATGATTATCTGGTGGGGCGTGATGCGTCCATGCTACGTCCGCTGTTTCATGCGCTGGGCCTCACGGTGGGCGAGATCACGCCGGAACATGACCTCAGCGCCCGCCGTGCGGCGTATGCATGCGACGTCACATACTGCACGGCGAAGGAGCTGGTCTTCGATTACCTGCGCGATCGCGTTGCGCAGCCACGGCGGCCTGATCTGGAAGAGCGTGCGGCGGGACTCGGCCGGCCGGGCGCCCAGGGGCGGCTTCTGCGGGGTCTATGCATGGCGATCATCGACGAAGCAGACAGCGTGCTTATCGATGAAGCCCGTATGCCGCTGGTGTTATCGCAACCCATGCCCGCACGTGATGTTACGCCCTTCAAACACGCGTGGCACCTCTGCATGGAACTGGAAGCAGGCAAAGACTTCACCACGGACGTTCGAACCCGACACACACAGTTGACGGAGTCGGGCCGTGCCGGGCTGCGTGCGCGCGCTGCGGCGGGCGACTTCAAGTGGTTAACGCAGCGCCATTGCGAAGATGCGGTCACGCTCGCCCTGACCGCGCGTCACTTGCTCGAAGCGGAGCGGGACTATCTGGTGAAAGACGGCCGCGTCCGGATCATCGACCCGACCACGGGACGCACGGCAAGCGGTCGTTCGTGGGCGCAGGGTCTGCACCAGCTCGTAGAAATCAAGGAGGGCATCGCCCCGAGCCCGCGGATCGAGCCGCTGACGCAGATCACCTATCAACGGTTCTTTCCACGTTATCTACGCCTGTGCGGCGTCAGCGGCACGCTCGTCGAATGCCGCGATGAACTGGCGCGAATTTATGGCCAGCAAGTGCGTACCGTGCCGCTGCGACGAACCAGTCGTCGGCGGTTGTTGCGTCCACGGGCGTTTACCCGACAGCGCGCTCTGTACGACGCGGTGGCTGCACGCGTCGCGGAATTGCATGGGCACGGACAACCGGTCCTGATCGGGACGAATTCCGTGTCGGAGTCGGAAGCCCTGTCACGCGCGCTTGCTGCATCGGGCCTGCAACACGCGGTGCTCAACGCCCGTCAGGATCGCGACGAGGCGCAGATCATCGCAGCAGCCGGCCGCAAGGGCACCATCACCGTTGCAACAAATATGGCGGGACGCGGCACGGACATCGTGCTCGATCCGGGGGGCGCCGAAGCCGGTGGCCTGCACGTCATATGCTGTCAGCAGAACACCGCCCGCCGGATAGACCGCCAGTTGATCGGCCGCTGTGCCCGTCAAGGCGATCCGGGCAGTGCCGAAACTTATATCGCGCTCGATGGACCGCTGCTCGCTCATCACTGGCTCGCCCGTTTTTTGAGGATTTGTACACGGGGACTGGAGATGCGACACTCGTGGTTGGGGGCGCTTGCACTGAACCTCGCACAACATGCGAAAGAGCGCGGCGATAGAACCGAACGCAAGTTGCTATTGCGGCAGGAGGAAGAACGCGGCAATTGGTTTGCCTTCAGCGGTCGAGAGCATTGAGCGTTTTTAAGGAGGCGCATGACATGAACTGGGGAGGATTGCGAATCGTCGTCGCGGCCTTAGCGGTCGCGAGTACAACGGACTCCGCGTGGGGCTCGCAGCCTATCGGTTGCATCATCGAGCCCGAGCGGGTGGCCGATGTGGGCAGCCCGGTGATCGGCGTCATACAGGCGGTGCTGGTGGAACGCGGCGACCGTGTGCGCAAGGGTCAGACAGTCGCCGTGCTGCGCAACGACGTGGAACGCGCTGCAGTAAGCCTTGCGCAAAGCCGCGCGCGCATGGACGCCGATGAAAAAGCCGCGGTCGCCAACTACAATTTCGCGCGCCAACGCCTCGCGCGTTCTCAGGATCTCTTCCGCAAGGAATTCATTTCCAAGCAGGCGCTGGATCAGGCGATTGCCGAGGCCGAAGTCGCAGAGCAGCGGCTCGCCCAGGCACGTGAGCAGCAACTCGCGCTGGGCAAGGAACTGAGCCTTGCGCAGGCGCGGCTCGAAGAACGCACGATCCGGAGTCCGTTCGACGGCATCGTGGCAGAACGCTATCTCTCCGCGGGCGAACGCGTCGAGGAAAAGCCATTGCTGCGCGTGGCGAAGGTCGACCCATTGCGCGTGGAGGTCATCCTGCCGAGCACCGCGTTCGGCATGATCCCGCTGGGCACCACAGCCCGCATCGTGCCGGAAATGCCGAATGCCACGCCGATCGCCGCCAAGGTCACCCTCGTGGACAAAGTGCTCGATGCGCCGAGCAATACCTTCCGCGTGCGGCTCAAGCTTCCCAATCCCGGCGCCGCGATTCCAGCCGGGCTTCGCTGCAGAGCGGATTTCGCGGAAATAGCGAAGCTCGATAAAGCGCTGCCTGCGATTGCCGGCGCTGAGCGCAAGTTGTAAGAGAACCCATCTTCGATGGCGCGTAGATCACTCTTGCCAATCGCAGCGCCCGGCGACCGCTCGCCATCACCGTTGCGCTGGATGCAGCGTCTGTTTGGCGAGCTTAAAGCGCACGATCACCTCGCTACGGCCGCCCAGCCAGTCGTGGAGGAATACGAACCACGGCTCCTCTACTCGGCTGACGTAGCGCCCCAGGGGCTCGCACTTCCGAGTGCGCCGACCGTGGTGGAGCAGCGTTTTCTCGATGCGAACGGAGAGTATTTCGCGACGACCGAGCAAACAACCGCCCAGCAGGTGGAATTGCTCATCGTCGACGGCTCCGTATCCGGATTTGAGTCCCTGCTGGAGAACCTGAGTGAGGATGGCCGGCGAATCGAGGTGCTGATCCTCGACCCAAATCTCGATGGTATCGATCAAATCAGCGCGGCCCTTGCCGGCCGGCAGGATATCGACGCCCTGCATATCGTGTCACACGGATCAAGCGGTGAAATAAGACTCGGCTCGACGTTGCTCGATTCGGCCGCCCTCTCGGCACGCGGCAATGAACTTTCCGGTTGGGGTAGCGCGCTGACAGAGAGTGCGGACATTCTGATTTACGGGTGCGATGTAGCGTCCGACGCGAGCGGCGTGGCGTTCGTGC
>DATFGD010000498.1:0-5635 GCA_035249725.1 Burkholderiales bacterium | reverse complement strand
TGGCGTCGGGTGCAATCCCTCGCGCGCGAGGCCGGCCGTAATCCGAACGATATCGAGGCGGCGCTCTATCTCACGCTCGCGATCGACGAAAACGCCGCGCGCGCCGAGGAGCGCATGAACAATTATCTGTCGTCCTATTACGGCCAGCGCCCGGACGTCATGAAGAAGCGCCAGGCCTGCTTTTCAGGATCGACGGCAGCGGCTGCGGAATGGCTCAACGGCTACGTGGAGGAGGGTGCGCGCTATGTCGTGCTCCGCTGCGCCGGCGATCACGACCGCCATCTCGAAACAATCGCGAAACTGCGCGAACAGTTCAGCTCTTCGACTGATTCTTGATCTGCGGATCTTCGTCCTTCGCACGCGCCTTGCCCTTTTCCTCGTACTGGCGCAGCCGCTTTGCCTCTTCCTCGCTCACGTTGCCGGCGCGCTCAATTTGATCGCGGCCTTTTTCCGACTTCACGAACTCAGTGGTACGCTCGCGGTACTTGCGGTCCGACTCCTTGTCGCCTTCGCCCTGGATGTTGTGTTTGGGATCAGTCATGAAATGCTCCGTCCTCTGTGAAGAGAAATGTGGCTCCAACCGCTTGGTGGGAGGCAGCATCCGAAAGTTCCGGCCCCTTCACATCAGATCATTCCGTCGTTTTTCCGATCGGCAACACGCCGACATGGATCAAGAGCGCGATCACCATCGCAGTGACCGCTACGCCGCACACCGCGAGCCAGCCGTAGTGCGCGAACGCCCAGCTCGTGAGATACGCGCCCACGGCGTTTCCGCTCCACACGTGTATACCGAAGAGCGTATTCCCGCGTGCGCGTGAATCCGGCGCGGCCGAATTGACCAGCGTCTGATTGGCGACCATCGCCGCGCGCAGGCCGCAGTCGAGCAGCGCTGCGCCGATGACGACCGCCGCAACCCACCACACGCCGAAGCCCATGAAGACCCAGGCGGCGAGCATGACGCTGATGCCGGTCAGCACCACCGGCGTTACGCCGGCGCGATCGGTCCAGCGTCCCGCCGGCCGCGCCACCAATATTCCCGCCGCACCGGGGATCCCCATGAGACCGGCGGCGGTCGGCCCCACGCCATGGAGCGCCGTGAGCATCGGTGCGGCAACCGCCCAGAATCCGCCGTAGCAGATGCCGAACATGAACTGGATCGCGGTTGCGCGTCGTATCGCGCCATGTGCGCGAAAGAGCAGCCACATCGACCACAGAAGGCCGCTGTACGAGGCGCGCGAAGTGGGTTGTGTACTGGGGAGCCGCGCCCACAGCACGGGGATGATCAGGAGCAGCATGCCGGTTGACAGCATGTAGCTGTAGCGCCAGCCCACGTGCGTCGCAATCACGCCGCCGACGATGCGCGCGAACAGGATGCCGCAGAACATCGCCATTAGTTGCGTGCCGATCGCGCGGCCGCGATGGTTGGGATGCGCGATTTCCGCAGTGATCGCGATGAAGCTCAAGCCCAGCGACGAGGTGATGCCCGTCACCAGACTCCCCGCCGCGAGCACTTCGATCGACGGCGCTGCCGCCATCACCGCCTGCGTCAGCGCAAGCACGGTGATCTTGCCGAGCACGATCCAGCGCTTGTCGATGCGATCCCCGAGCGGCACGAAAAAAAGAATGCCCACCATCATGCCGCCGAAAGAGTGCGTCGGTATCCAGCCGGTTGTCGCCGCATCGGCCTCAAATTCCGCAGCGATCGCCGCCAGCATCGGGGTCTGATAATGAATGCCGCCGGAGATGATGAACGCCGACACGATCATCAACGCGATGAGACCGCGGTGCTCCGCCTGGGATGCGGGCTGGCTGGACAATGGCTTTCCTGGTGCGAGGTTTATTTAGACTTGGTTCGCAGCTTACAACAATCGCTCCCGGCTGCGATGATTAACGAAGTTGAAAGGATGGCTGCGAAGCTGCGGAGAAGCTGAGGTGATAGACCGAGTGAGTCGCCGTCCGTCTACAAACCCAGGCTCGCGAGAAGACTGGAGAGCTTTTCCTTGTACCGGGCGTGCGTCATGGGATACGTCTCGAGCCACGTGCGCATCGAAAAGCCCGGATCGAGCGCGCGAATTTCCTCCGCTTCCCACTCGGCGGCATTCTCGTCTCCTGCCAGCACGTTTGCCGCTGCCAGGTAAACACGCGTTTCGAGATCGACCGGGTTGCGCGCCGCGGCCTCGCGCAGGTTGATCAGTGCCTGCTCGATATCGTTCTCGAAGAAATAGGCGCGTCCCAGTATCTGGTAGTAGAGATAGCCGCCGTCGGGATTGAGCCGCAGCGCGGTGCGCAGCATCGGTATGGTCTTGGGCGGCTGTCCGGTATAGGTGTAAATCCCGCCCATCAATGCATAGGCGTCCGCGTATGAGCGGTCGAGCGCCAATGCCTTTCCCAGCGACTCGATGGCGTCCTCGTGACGACGGCTCTGGACGTGGATGAAGCCGAGCGCCCAGTGGATTTCCGGGATGTCCGGATCGATCATGCGCGCGGTCTCGGCGAGTTCGAATGCGCGCGCCAGCGATGGCGAAGCGTCGCCGGCGGGCCGCAGCCGGTACTCCATCGCGTAGGTCATGGCGAGACTCGCGTAGGCGCGCGCGAAGTTCGCGTCCAGGTCGATCGCTCTCCGAAAATAAGTGCGCGCCTGCTCGTTGTCCTCGCTGCGCCGGGCAAGGAACAGCGCCTGCCCGCGCAGGAAGTAATCGTAGGCCTCCAGATTCTGCGTATAGCGTTTCGCGAGCCGCCGCCGCTCGGCCTCGCTCACCTTCGCGGGCAAGCGCTCGACCAAACTGCGGGTGATCTCGTCCTGCACTCCGAAGAGGGCATGGAACGGCCGCTCGAAACGCTCCGACCAGAGCTGTTCTTTCGTTTGCGCGTCGACCAGCCGCACGTTGATCCTCAAAGCTTCCGAGTCACGCTGGATGCTGCCTGCGATGAGATAGCGCGCAGCTTGGGCTCTCTTCGCCCCCAGTTCGGTGCTCGGTGCACTGATCACGCGCAGTCCGGAAAGGCGCGAAAGATCGGTCATCAGATCGTTGCTCATGCCGCGCGCGAGATACGCCTGTTCCTCTGAACTCCCCAGCGACTCGAAGGGCAGCACGGTGACGGTAACCGGCGCGGTGCGGGCCGTGTCCCAGTCGCTGGCGGCCTCGAAATCGGCGCTGCTGTCCCGTGCAGATGGAGATGACAGGTAGAAATAGCCGCCCGTTGCGAGAATCGTGACGGCAAGGCCCGCGATGAGTCCGAACGTGCGCAGGGGACGGTACGTTCGGACAGACGGCTGTACCCGCGCGATGGGTTCGTCTGTGCGCGTCGGGGCAGCGGCCGTGTCTTTGCACACCGGCGCGATCAAGCGGTAGCCACGCTTGGAAATGGTCTCGATGTATCGGGGTGAACGTGGATTGTCGCCGAGCGCCCGGCGCAGCTTATTGATGCTCTGGGTCAGCGCTTCGTCACCGACAACTACGCCCGGCCAGACGTTCGAAAGCAACTCCTCGCGGCTTGCAATCCCGCCCGGACGGCCGGCCAGTACCATCAGGACTTCCATCGCCTTGGGCTCGATGCGCACCGTCTCGCCGTCGTGACCGAGCTCGTTGGTCAGGGGATCAGCCCACCATTCGCCGATCCGAAGCCGAGAAGGTGCCGCGATGTCCGTGCTGTGGTTCCGGGTAAGCACTTCAGCAATTCGGATTGCCGCATGCAAGCTGTTGAGCCTGCGATGCAATCACTTCAAAAGGAAATCGTAACCGTTTCATCAGGACCGGGGATAAGCCGCGGAAGAACAATGTGCGGGCCAAGGGCGAATTTGCTCGCCCAACCGTCGCGACATCTTACGAAGTCGGCGGCGCGTCGGCAAACACATCAATTAAAGGAGATATCGGTATGAAACAGTTTCTCATGCGTTTGGTCATGGTGCTCTTCGCAATGCTGTGCGGCTTGCCGTCTACGGCGATGGCGCAGAAGTTTTCCATAAAGCCGGTGGCCGAGAAAAAGCTCCAACAGCTGCCATCCGGGCCGTTGTACTGGCAGATCGAGAACTTCCCGACGCTTGCTCAGGCGCAGTCCGCCGCGGCTACCACGGCGCTCGCTGCCGAAATCGAAGGCAAGGCGTGGCTCTTCACCCTCGGTCCGAAAGGTCGCACAACGCAGGGAGGAAGCAAGGTCGCCGAAATCGGGCCTGTGCCGCCGGTCACTGCGCCCGAATACCTGCTTCGCATCAACTATGCAGGCGGCCCTCCGGGGGCGAAGACGCGCGTGCATACGCACCCCGGTTCCGAAGCGTTCTACGTGCTGTCCGGCCAATTGGGTCAAAAGACGTCGCACGGGGTGATGCACGCTGATGCCGGGCAGGTCATGAACGGCCATGCCGCGGACACGCCGATGGAAATCTTCAGCAGCGGCGCCACAGACTTGTTGCAGTTCGTCATGTTCGTGGTGGACGCAACCCGGCCGTTCTCCTCACCCGCGAAGTTGTCGACTGATTGAGAAGCCCCAAACTCATCTTCTCCAAACGGGGGAAGGACACTCCCTCCCTTGCACGCGTTGCGGGGAGGGTTGGGGCGGGTTGGGGAGGGGGCGTCAATCAGCAAGTCGCGTCGGGATAAAAACTTCGGAATGCAGGGTACGGTGCACCGGGCACTTGTTGGCGATCTCGAGCAGCTTGGCGCGTTGTCCTTCGTCGAGATCACCCTCGAGCATGATGACGCGCTCGATGCGGTCGATGCGTCCTTCGCGAGTCTCGCACTCGGCGCAGTCGGCGGCGTGGATCTTGTCGTGCGCGAGATCCACGGTCACGCGCTCGAGCGGAAGCTTCTTGTGCTCCGCGTACATCCGGATCGTCATCGCGGTACACGCGCCGAGCGCGGCACCCAGCAACTCATAAGGCGACGGACCGCTGTCCATGCCACCGGCGCTTTCCGGCTCGTCCGCGCGCAGGCGATGGTGGCCGACGAGGATATCCTGCGCGAACTTGCCGTGGCCGGCTTCCATCACGCGCACGCCCGGAATGCGCTCCGTTCCCTGCTCCAGATAGCGTGACGCCCATGCGGCGAGCACCTCCGCAGCGTAGGCTGCATCCTCCGCGCGGCTGAGCAGGTGGTCGGCATCGTCGAGCGAAACGAAGCTCTTCGGATGCTTGGCCGCCATAAAGATGCTAGCCGCGTTGTTGATGTCGACGATGCGGTCCCGCGGCGAATGCAGGATGAGCAGCGCTTTCTTCAGTTCACCGATGGTTTTCGCCGGATCGTGCTGCTCGAGGTCTTCCAGGAACTGCTTGTGGATGGTGAAGGGTCGGCCGCCGATGTCGACCTGCGCTTCGCCCGCGGCTAGGATTTGGTCCTTGCCGCCCTGCAGAAGGTGCGCGATATGCTTCGGCTCGTACGGCGTGCCGATGGTTGCGACGGTGCGCGCTTCGGCGATGTTGTGTGCCGCAGCGAGCACGGCCGTACCGCCCAGGCTGTGGCCGACCAGAAGCTGCGGCGCCTTGTGCTGCTCGCGCAGATAGTTTGCCGCCGCCAGCAAGTCCCCGACGTTGGAGCTGAAGTTCGAATCAGCGAAATCGCCATCGCTCATGCCCAGCCCGGTGAAATCAAAGCGCAGCACCGCGATGCCGCGCGCGGCGAGCGCCTGGCTGATGTAGGCC
>DATFGD010000497.1:0-2620 GCA_035249725.1 Burkholderiales bacterium | reverse complement strand
GGCAGATGCCAGGGAATCCTGCCGCCGGCCCCGATCACCCGGTTCTTCGCCATGGCGACGACCAGCGAAACGCGTGGCCGGAGTGCCTGTTTTTCGCCAGCCGTCACGGTATGCCCGGCCCGGCTTTAAACCGCGACCGGCGCCTTGATTGCCGGGTAAGGATCGTAGCCTTCGAGCGCAAAATCCTCGTACTTGAAGTCGAACAGGCTATTCACTGCGGGATTGAGCCGCATCACGGGGAGCCGGCGTGGGGTGCGCGCGAGCTGCTCGCGCGCCTGCTCGAGGTGGTTGAGATAGAGGTGTGTGTCGCCGAAGGTATGGACGAATTCGCCTGCCCTGAAGCCGCACACCTGAGCGATCATCAGCGTAAGCAGGGCATAGGAAGCGATGTTGAAGGGCACGCCGAGGAAAAGATCGGCACTGCGCTGATACATCTGGCACGACAGCCGGCCGTTCGCCACATAGAACTGAAAGAACGCGTGGCACGGCATGAGCGCCATGCGATCGAGATCGCCGACATTCCAGGCGGAAACGATCAGGCGGCGCGAATCCGGGTTCTTGCGCAGCTGCTCGAGCACCTGGCCGATCTGGTCGATGTGGCGCCCGTCCGCCGCGGGCCAGGAGCGCCACTGGTAACCGTATACCGGACCCAGATCGCCTTCGGCGTCCGCCCACTCGTCCCAGATGGTGACGCCGTTGTCCCGCAAATACTTGACGTTGGTATCGCCCTTCAGAAACCACAGCAGCTCGTGGATGATCGATTTTACGTGCACCTTCTTCGTCGTGAGCAGCGGAAACCCGCTGGAGAGATCGAAGCGCAGTTGCGCGCCGAAGACGCTCAACGTTCCCGTGCCGGTGCGGTCGGCCTTGTGCGCCCCATGCTCCAGCACATGTTGCATCAGATCCAGATATTGACGCATGGAGATTCCTTGCTGCCCGAGCCTGAATCCCGATGATTCTAATCGAATCGAACGCCGCAAGGCCGGCCGCGTCGCACAGTTATAATTGCGGCGTCCTGTTTTTTCCATAACCGAGACGACATGCTGGCCAGGCTCGACCAGAATCCGGCGTTGCTGACGGCCTCAGACGGAAGCCGGGCAAGCCATGTGTTGCTGGTAGTGCCGCCGGTGAAGGAACGCGGCGCCCTGGCGGACGTGCCGTTTGTGGACGCGCTGGACGCAAGCCTCAAGCGGCGGCGCAAGAAGCTGGACGACCTCGTGAAGGGACCCATCTCCAGTGATCTGCCGCATGGAGCGCTCGCGTCGTGGATCGCGCTCGATCCCGCGCAGTCCGCGTTCGAGCAGCTGACGCAGGTGCGCAAGGCGCTGCAACTGCTGCTGGCGGAGAAGCCCAAAGAGATCACCATCGCGGTATTCGGTGAATCGCAGGCGCGGCGTCATGCCGCCGAACGTGCCGTCTACGCCGCTTGGGTCAACGGAACACCGCTCCCCGAACGCAAGCAGAAGCCGGAAGCCGTCGCCCTGGAGCGTATACGCCTTTACGGTTGCAACGACGCGGACGGGTTCTCGCTGCTGCGTGCGCAAGCGATGGGCAATACGCTGTGCCGCGAGCTTACCGTGCTGCCGCCCAATGAGCTCACACCGGGCGCCTACCGCCGGCGCGTTACGAAACTCGCGCGCGAGTACGGCTGGGCGCGCGAGGAATACGATCTCAAACGGTTGCGCCGCATGGGCGCCGGTGCGTTTGTCGCCGTGGCGCAGGGCAGTTCCGAGGAAGACGCCGCGATCGTGCGGTTGCGTTATCGCCACAAGAAGGCAAAGAAAACGCTCGCGCTCGTCGGTAAAGGCATCTGCTTCGATACCGGCGGCCACAACCTGAAGACCGCCCGTTACATGCACGGCATGCACGAGGACATGAACGGTTCCGCCGTCGCGCTCGGGATCATGCTCGCAGCAACGGAGGCGCAATTACGAGTCGATCTCGACTGCTGGCTCGCAATTGCCCAAAACCACCTCAGTCCGCAGGCCTACAAGCAAAACGAAGTCATCACGGCGCTCAACGGAACGACGATCGAGATCGTGCACACCGACGCCGAGGGGCGCCTAGTGCTGTCGGACACGCTGACGCTCGCCGCGCGTGCCAAGCCGGATCTCATCGTCGATTTCGCGACGCTGACGGGCAGCATGCATGTCGCGCTCGGGGATCGGTACAGCGGCATTTTTGCCACGAGCGATGAGGTTGCGCAGCGCGCGGTGGCATCGGGCATCGCCTCTGGTGAGCGCGTGTGGCGCTTCCCGCTCGACGAAGACTACGACGCAGCGCTGGAGAGCACCATCGCGGACGTCAAGCAATGCACCATGGACGGCGAGGCGGATCACATACTGGGCGCGCGCCTTCTCAAGCGTTTCACCGAAGACCGGCCCTGGATACACATGGATCTGTCAGGCAGCAATTGCAAAGGCGGGCTCGGCGCAGTGGCAACGGACGTCACGGGGTTCGGGGTCGCCTGGGGCACGCATCTGGCGAACTCGTGGAGCGATAAGTAAGCAGGGATCTCCGGGGGGAGGTTCATGGCAGAAACAAGCCAGTTTCGCCTGCTGCGCGAGCGGCGCTTCGCGCCGTTCTTCGGCGTGCAGTTTCTGGGTGCGCTGAACGACAA
>DATFGD010000496.1:0-2541 GCA_035249725.1 Burkholderiales bacterium | reverse complement strand
ACGTCGGCGGCACCGTCGAATTCCGCGACGATGGGTCCGGCGCGCACCCGCATACGCGTCTCGATGTGGTCCGCGGTCGGCGTGCCGGTGAGCGACGTGCCGGGAAGGCAGGTTGCGACTTCGCCCGGCCGGCCGAAAAATTCCCACACTTTGGCGCGCGGAAATCCGATGGTGAATGATTCGTGCAGCGTGGTCTGTGGCGCTCCAGCCGCCTGAGGCGCCTTCGCCGCAGCCTGCGCTTTGACCGGTGCGGTGCGCTCCACAGCAGAGCCTTTCGCGATGCCGGGCGCGCTCGTGAGTGCGCCTGCCGCGTGACCTGCGCCGGCGGGGCCGAGCGCGGCGCGCGGATTTTGCGACGCTGAGAGGCCTTTCGCTTTGCGATCGGCGAGCACGCGCTCGATCGCGCGCACGATGCCCGCATAGCCGGTGCAGCGGCAGAGATTCCCGCTCATCGCAACGCGAATGGCGCGCTCATCGGCGTCCGGTATGCGCATCACGACGTCGCGTGCCGAAACCAGCATGCCGGGCGTGCAGTAGCCGCACTGCAGGCCGTGCTCGCGCGAGAATGCGTCGCGCAGTTCGGCTGCGATCTCGTCCTGGTCCAGTCCCTCTATGGTCGTGACGCTCGCTCCTTCGCACGCTGCGGCGAACGTGATGCACGAGCGCACCGGCACGCCGTCTACCAGCAGCGTGCACGCGCCGCAAACGCCGTGCTCGCAGCCCAGGTGCGTGCCGGTGAGCGTGAGCGTCTCCCGCAGGAAGTCGGCGAGATGCGTTCTCGGCTCGACGCTCGCCGTGACCGGTTTGCCGTTGACCGTCAGGGTGATGGGCCTCATGCCTGTGCCGCCCGGTTGAGCGCGCGTCTGAGCGCGGCAATGTGCAATTTCCTCGCCACTACGTCGGTAATGCCCGCCGCATCGAGCGCCTGCGCTGCAACCTCCGGGTTGAGCTTATCCGCAACGAGCGCGTTGCCGAACAGCGGCGCAGCATCCGACAACACGATGGGGAGCGATTCCGTGGCGCCCATCACCGCGCGAAAGACGGCGCGCTCCGGATCATGCAGCACCGCACCTATGGCCTGCGCCATTTCGCCGGTTTTGCGCGCGACTTTGTAGTAACCCCACCGCGCACCGCGGGAAAAGCGCGGAATGCGCACCGCTTCGATGATTTCCGCGGCATCGAGCGCGGTTTGGAACGCGCCGGTCATCAATGCGGCGACGGGAAGCGTGCGCGGGCCGGCCGGGCCGCGTATGAGGACATCGGCGCCCATCGCCGCGAGCGCCGAAATCCAGTCGGCGGCAGGATCGGCGTGCGAGAGACTGCCACCTATCGTTCCCCGATTGCGCACGGCGCGATAGGCGATCTCGCGCGCAACTTCCCGAAGCGAGCCGCCCGTTACGTCGGGCACGCGTCCGTCTTCGATGTCAGCGTGGGTCACGCAGGCGCCGAGCGTGATGGCGTCGCCGCTCTCTTCGACGCGCTTGAGTTCGGGAATGTGTGTGATGTCCACCAGTACGTCGGGCTGGGCGAGCCGCAGATTGAGCATCGGGCCGAGCGACTGCCCGCCGGCGAGGAACTTGACAATCGCGTCCGTGCGCGCGATGAGCGCGATCGCGCCGTCGAGATCGCCCGGCCGTTCGTAATCGAAAGGCGCTGCCTTCACCGCATCGCCTTATGTTCGACTTCCCGGCGAAAGCCGGGATCCAGCCTGGATTCCGTTTTTCAACGGAATGACGTTCTCGCTTCGTTGCTGCGCCTGCTCGATCGCTTCCAAGATGCGCCGCGGTGTGGCCGGCGATTGCAGAATTTCGGACGCGCCGAGCGGGCGCATTGCATCGTTGATGGCGTTGATGATGGCGGCAGGCGGCGCGATGGCGCCGCCTTCGCCCAGGCCCTTCACGCCAAACTCCGTGTAAGGAGACGGAATCTCCATGTGCAGGATGCGCAGCGCGGGCACTTCGGTCGCACCGGGCAGCAGATAATCGGCGAGCGTGGATGCGAGCGGCTGCCCCGATGCGTCGAACGGCATCTCCTCGTACAGTGCTGTGCCGATGCCCTGCGCCACGCCGCCGCAGATCTGTCCGTCCACCACCATCGGATTGACCAGTTTGCCGCCGTCTTCGACCACTACGTAATCGAGTATTTCGACGCTGCCGGTCTCGGGATCGACCGCGACCACGACGGCATGAGCGGCATAGCTGAAGGTGCCGGAGTCGCGCTGCGGCTTGTAGCCGACCGTCGCTTCGAGGCCGCCCGGATTGACGTGCGCCGGGAGATCCTGCGGTCGCAGATACCAGACCCGAGCGATTTCGTTGAGCGAAACCTTGCCCGTGGGGCTGACTACGTCGCCTTGCGTCACGCGCACCACGCTCGGTTCCGCTTTCAGGAGCCAGGCGCCGATGCTGACGGCGCGTCGCGCGATCTCTTCGCACGCCCGCGCCACCGCGCCGCCCGCCATCACCATCGAGCGCGATCCCCACGTTCCCGTCGAGTACGGCGTGAACGCGGTGTCACCGTGCACGACTTTTACGCGCGAGAGTT
>DATFGD010000495.1:0-2129 GCA_035249725.1 Burkholderiales bacterium | reverse complement strand
ATCGAGCGTTTGGCGAAGGACTGCGCCTGGGCAATGGATCTCCAGCTCTGCGTTTTTCTGCAGGAAGGCTGGACCAACGTTCCAGGCGCCGAAGCCAACGTGGTCCAGGCGTTGAAGCGCGGCGCCACGGTCGTAGGCGGGGCGCCGCGCTACGATGCCGACGGCCCGCGACAGATCGAGCGTATCTTCGCGCTCGCGAAGGAATTCGACGTGGATGTCGATATCCACCTCGATGGCGGCTACACGACGCACGACATGGCGATCTGGCAGGTATGCGACCTGACCGATCGCATGGGATGGGGGGGGCGCGTCGCCATCGGTCACGGCAACAAGTACTCGTGCCTGCCGGAGGCGGAGCTGGCTGCGCTCGGGCGCCGGCTCGCCGATTCCGGCGTCGCCGTGGCGGTCCTGCCGACGACCGATCTCTACACGAGCGGCCGGCACCAGGAACACAGCGTCATGCGGGGCGTTGCCGATGCGAACGCACTCGCTGCGCACGGCGCGAACTGTTCCATCGCAACCAATAATGTGCTCAACCCCTTCACGCCGTACGGCGACTGTTCGCTGGTGCGTATCGCGAATCTGTACGCCAACATCGTGCAAAGGGGCGCGGCCGACGATCTTGCCGAATGTTTTGCAATGATCACCACCCGGCCCGCGCGCATTCTGCGCAAAGGCGACTACGGCATCGCCGTGGGCAATCCGGCCGATCTGATCGTATGGAACGCGAAGACGCCGCCCGAGGTCATCTCCACAGTGGCGCAGCCGCTCATGGGATTCAAGCGCGGACGCCATCTTTTCACCCGGGAAATGCCGGTGCTGCAGCGGCCCCCGGAGTAGGCTCAGCTTTTTGCCAGGAGTTGCGCGAGCCGGGACGCGTCCTGAAGTTTCTCGAGGCCCAGGATCGCGTCGCGCAGCTCGGCGACCTGCGACTTCGGTAGCGCTTTGACCGCGAGTTTCTCGAATTTCCCGACGATTTCCGCCTCGCTCGCGAACTTCTTCTCGCTGCCGCGCGCGGCCTCGACGGTGCGCTTCATCACCGTGCCGTCATGCAAGTGCGCTTCAACATGCACCATGTGACGGAATTTCGCGCCTTTTGCGGTGATGTCGCGGTCGTGATGGACCTCCACCTTTTCGGCGAGCGCCATGCGCTGCGGGTCGGCGACCTTGTCCTCGGTGAACTGATCGACGAAGCAATCGCCTTCGATCAGCCACGTGGCGATGCAATAGGGCAGGTTGAGCTGTGCCGAAGTCAGCCCCTGCGGCACGTATTTCCAGCCGACATGGTCCATCGTCACCTGCGATCCGCGGACGGCGATCTTCTTCACGTCCTTCGCCGCGAAGTCGCGCTCCTGCTGCATCTCGCGGATCGCATCGAGCGTCGTGTGGTTGCTTCCGACACAGGCGTAGAACTTGAGGGCAACGCCCATCGTCTGCCACGTGTCGCCGAAGCCGGCGGTCAGCTTTTTGAGATCGAAGCGGTCGGTCGAGCGCGAGAAGGTCGTGCAGAATCCGCCGTATTCGCTTTCCAGCACGTTCACGATTCCTGTAAAACCCGCCTCGGCCAGGAGCGCGCCATAGAGGCCACTCTGTGAAGCACGCCCCGCGTGCATGCGCTTGACCATCGCGCCGTACTGCGCCGCCATGAGACCGGCGGCCTGCGTGCCGGCGATGCCGAGCGCATGGACGGTTTTTTCCGTATCGAGCTTGAGTCCGCGCGCCGCTCCGGACGCGGCCGAGAAAACGCCGAGCGTGGCACCGGAATGCCAGCCTTGCGCGATGTGCTCGGGTCCCATGCACAGCCCCACGCGGGGGCCGATTTCGTAGCCCGCTACAGCGGCGGTGAGAAAATCCTTGCCACTCATGCCGCGCCTAAGTTCAGTGATCGCTATGAGCGCAGGCAGCACCACTGCGCCGACATGCAGAACGCCCGCGCGGTGCACATCGTCCAGCTCGAAGCCCTGCACTTGCGTGCCGTTGACCAGCGCCGCATGCGGCGCAGAGAGTTTCTGCGGCGTTCCCCAAACCGCGCAGCTGCGGGTTGTGTCGATTTGCGAAAGACTCTTCTGCAGAATTCGGCTCCACTCGAGGTCGGCGCCGTAGAGCGCGCAGCCGAGCGAATCGAGCAT
>DATFGD010000494.1:0-3802 GCA_035249725.1 Burkholderiales bacterium | reverse complement strand
CACGCACCAGATCTGCGACGCGCTGGCCGCGCCTGCGCGCGAGATTTCGCCGACGCGATTTCACAACTCCGTGCACAATGCACCGGCCGGTTACTGGTGCATTGCTACGCGTTCGCTCGCACCGTCCACCAGCCTGTGCGGGTATGAAGCCTCTTTCGCTGTTGGGCTGCTCGAGGCCGCGGCACAGACGACGGAGGAGGCGCGTGCGGTTCTGATGATCGCGTACGATTTGCCCTATCCTCAGCCCATGCACGCGCTGTGGCCCATCTCGCAACCATTCGCCGTCGCCCTGATGCTGGAACCGGCCTCGGCCACGGGCACGCATCTATATCTGGCGGTGCGTCCCGGTGATGCACGTCTTTCATGGCCCGATGTGTTGCCTCGCGCTCTGTCGGACAATCCCGCAGCCCATGCGGCGCCCATTCTGGCTGTTCTCGCGCGGCGCGAGCACGGAGCGCTTGAAGTGCCGTACCTGCAAGGCAGTCACGTCGGGGTCGAGGTGCGATCGTGAATTTTCCTGACGTGGCTGCTCTGATCCCACACTCGGGAACGATGTGTCTGCTGAGCGAAGTCGTCCATCACGACAATGAGACGATACTTTGCCGCGCGACGAGTCATCGCTCGCCCACGAACCCGTTGCGCTGCGACAGCCGCTTGCCGGCCGTTGCCGGCATCGAATACGCCGCTCAGTCCGCCGCAGCGCACTGCACACTCGTAACGCGCAATTCCGGAGCAGGCGCACCGCAGGGTGTGTTGGCCGGTGCGCGAGCGGTGACGCTGCATGCCACGCGCCTTGACGACATCGATGCGCCACTCACCGTACGCGCCACGCGCCTGGTGGCCGATGGCCCGCGTTTCCTCTATGAATTTGCAATCGAAGCCGGGGCACGCAAACTGTTGAGCGGGCGCATTGCGGTCGTGCTGAAGGAGGACGGAGCGTGAGAACCGCGCTGGTGAGCGGCGGCAGCGGCGAGATCGGTGCAGCGATTTGTCGCGCGCTGGCACGCTCGGGCTGGCAGGTGGTCATCCATGCCAACACGCACAGCGATCGTGCTGAAAAGCTTGCCGAGGAGATTCTGGCCGCAGGCGGCAGCGCTCAGTGTGCGCGTTTCGACATCACGAATCATGATGCAACCGCGGATGCGATCGCAGCGCTGCTGGATCGCGGCCCCATCCAGGGCGTGGTGCACAACGCCGGCATACACGACGACGCCCCGCTCGCGGGCATGAACAGGAACCAATGGACGAGCGTGATCGACGTGTCGCTGCACGGTTTCTACAATTTGATTCGTCCGGTCCTGCTGCCGATGATGCGCACGCGGTGGGGGCGCATCGTGAGCGTGTCTTCGGTCGCGGGCGTTACCGGGAACCGGGGGCAGGCCAACTATGCCGCAGCGAAGGCGGGGCTGCATGGCGCCACGCGCTCCCTCGCGCTCGAGGTCGCCTCGCGCGGCATTACCGCGAACGTCGTGGCGCCCGGCATCATCGCAACGAGTATGAGCGCCGCGGCATTCAGCGCAGAACGCATCGAACAACTGGTGCCGATGCATCGCGCCGGAACAGCGGAAGAGGTGGCGCATCTCATCTGCTTCCTGATGTCGGAGCAGGCCAGTTACATCACGGGTCAGGTCATTTCGATCAACGGCGGCATGGCGTGACCCAGTCAGCGGCCACGGTGGCGGCCGTCATTCCAGCATGTAACGAGGCCGCAACTATCCGCGATGTCGCACAACGGACGCTTGCGCAACTGGCGCTGGTGATCGTGGTGGACGACGGCTCCGACGACGGGACATCCGCCGCGCTCGATGGAGTGCCCGTGATCCTGTTACGGAACGGAGCGAATTGCGGCAAGGCGGCGAGCCTGCGGCGGGGTGCGCTCGAAGCTATCCGCCGTGGCGCGCGTGCAATTGTGACACTCGATGGCGACGGCCAGCACTGTCCTGAGGATATTCCGTTGCTGCTGAATGCTTTTCGTGCCGCGCCGGACCATATCATCATCGGCTCCCGACTGCATCACCGGGACAAAATTCCCGCGCCGCGCTATTGGGCGAACCGGGTGGCCAACTACTGGATCAGCCGGGCGGCGGGTTACCGCATTGCCGACAGCCAGTCGGGATTTCGCATCTATCCGGCGGTGATATTCGAGCGGGCGCAGGTGCGCTACGACCGCGCGGCCTCGTTCGTGTTCGAAAGCGAAATACTGATCGATGCGCCGCGGCTGGGTGCCTCGGCGATCTGTGTGCCCGTCAGCGTGGTGTACAGCCCGCGCATGCGTCCGAGTCACTTCCGACCGATGGTCGACATCATCCGTATCGTGCGCATGGTAGCCGGGAAGTTGCTAACCGGCAGACCGCCGTCCGCGCTTCGTTATCATGAATAAAAACCATCATTTCCGAAAGTAGAAGACGAGGCACGTCTCTTCCTTCTCCACGGAGAGCAATGGGTTGCCGCTCAATTCGGAGAAAACCTTGAAATCGATTTCCGCCGCCGGGTCCGTCGTCAAGACTTTGAGCACTTCGCCCGGCATCATCTGCGACAGGGATTTCTTTGCGCGCAGCAGAGGGAGTGGACAATTCAATCCGCGAACGTCGAGTTCCTTGTCGAATCGGGTCATACCACCCGGGTTCGCAATCGAACGGACATGGCGGATGCGCTACTGCGTTTCCGCCGGCTCAACGAGCAGTGTGAGACCATCGCGAGCTTTGACACGCACCGTTTCGCCCGCTTCCACCGGCGGCTGTCGCAGGTATAGTTCGGCATGCCACAGCTCGCCCCAGATTCGCACGGTTCCGGACGGCTCGATGCGATCGACCGCCACGCCGGTGGCCCCCTCCATCCGGTACGGAAACGGTGTCGGGCAGTCCGGGTCGTAGGCTCGCCAAACGAGGGGGTAGAGAAGCGCGTCTTTGGCCGTCCAGGCAGCGACGCTCGCCCATACCACCCAGCGTGGCCAGCCGAAGCCATCCGCGAGTCCGAGCACGCACAACAGCACAATGGCCGTACCCGGGAGTTGCATGGCCCAATACTTCAAGAGCACCGGACGCAACCACATACGGCCAGACTCGCTTCGCTGCTTGTCTGGTGTGTGGATTCGTCGCTGATTCATGAGTGGTCTAATCGCGGTCGCCTTAAACTACGGCAAAAAATGAGGTGATCGGTTCCGTTTTGAACGTTTTTCAGTATTTCTCCCAGTGCTACTAGAATAGTCCAATATTCTGGTGCGTAACGATTGTTCGCTCAGCGCGCCGACAGCCGCACTCTAACTGCCAGTAACCGACCTCACGGCTAGGAGCCAACATTGAACGACAAGAACCGAGTCATCAGCCCCGAGGGACTGCCCCTCGCCGCCGACAAGGGCCTCAGCCGACATATCGATACGCTCAAGGGAAAAACGATCGGGGAAGTCTATAACAATCACTTCAAAGGCGAGTTGATGTTCCACACCTACCGCCGGCTCTTCGAGGAGAAATTCCCCGGCGTAAAGGTGATTCCGTTTACGGAGTTTCCCCGGGTGTTCGTGGGCGGGGATCCCGAGTCTCAGAAGCAGACGGCGCGACAAATAGCCGCACTGGCGAAGGCGCGCGGATGCGATGCGATCATCACCGGCAACGGTGGATGAGGCACCTGCACCCCGGCCTCGGTGAGGCCGGCAGTCGAAGCGGAGAAGGTCGGTATTCCGGCCGTGGTGGTGACGACCACGGGATTCACCACGATTGCGAAGGCCGCCGCAAAAGCCGAGGGCATGACCGATCTCAGGATAGCGGAATATCCGGGGGCGGTCGGCGTACATCCGGAAGACCTC
>DATFGD010000493.1:0-3281 GCA_035249725.1 Burkholderiales bacterium | reverse complement strand
CGCATCGTCGAGGCACTTTCCGTGCGCTTGACGGAGAGCGAAAAGACGCAGATCGCCCGGCTACCGACCCGCAACCTCGAAGCCTATGACAACTACACGCGCGCGGAGCAGAAGGTCTATGATCTCACTGCGCAGACCCTGGGCGAAGCGTTGTCGCTGTATCAGACGGCCATCGCGCTTGATCCGCAATTCGCCGACGCCTACGCTGGCTATGCGCGCGCACTCGCTGATGTCGTAAGCTTCGACTATCAGATCGTGCTCATGAGCGCCGTGGCACGCCAACAGGCCTACGAGGCCGCTGGACGGGCGCTGGAGTTGAACCCACAGACCCCCCGGGCTTATGCGGTGCTCGGTATTCTGCAATCGCTCGATGGCGAGCACGATGCGGCCATCGCATCAGTCCAGAAGGCGGTGACCTTTGCTCCGAACAGTGCCGATGCCCTGCTCAACATGGCAATCGTTCTGATCTACGCCGGGCAGCAGCCAGAGGCGTTGGCCACCATGGAGCGAGTATTTCAGCTCAATCCAAAGCCGCAAGCGCAGGTTTACGACTACTACGCATTGGCGCTGTTCATGAACAAGCGATACGAAGAGGCAGTGAAGGCGGTTCGCATGGCTGGAGCAACCAAGGAAAGCGACCTCGGCCTTGAGGTGCTCGCCATGGCGTACGCGCGGCTAGGACAGACGGAGAACATACAGAAGGCGCTTGAAGCGTTCATGGAAAGATTGCCCGGCACGAACCTGAGTTTCGCCCGCATCATCTACAGTCATCATCGACGACACAACGACCTCGAAATTCGCATCAACGCGCTTCGCGACGCCGGCGTGCCTGAGTGGCCCTACGGGTTTCGCGGGAGTTCGGCGGACCGGCTCGATGGTGCAGCGATCCGAGCCCTGGCTATCGACAGGATTTGGATCGGCCATCAGCACGGCGGCTCACCGTTCGTGATGCAGGTGAACGCCAAGGGCGAATACGCGCAGCGTGGGCCACGGGGACTGATCGCAGGAAAAGTCTCCTTTGAAGGCGATCTCATATGCATGCAGTCTGGCGCGATCGCTGTGGGCCGGAAATTCTGCAGCCCGGTCTATCGCAATCCAGGGGGCAGCAATGAAGGGCAGGACGAGTATGTCTTTCCCGACGTTGCGACGATCTGGTATTTCTCGGTCGTTCCGTAGTGTCAGGTCTGAACTGCGCCCAAGCCTGCAGTCGGCCTCTCAGTTCCCTTGAATCTGCTTTTTCACCTCAGGCCAGCGGGCTTCGGCACCTGCGAGGATCTGGGAGGCCGCAGGGTCGAAGTCCTTTTCGAGGCCTCCGCTTCCGCCGAAGAGATAGAGCCTGCCGTCGATGATGCGCCACGAGTTGGGATCGATATTGTCGGTAATCCGCCCCATCGACACGGACCCCGCGCAAAAACCGCCATACTGCGGCGCGTAGCTCATCGGCTCCGCTGCAAAGGCATCGCGATGTTCAATACTAGCGAAGTGCCAAGTGGCGCCGAGCCAGGACTGATTGATATCGGACTTTCCACGGACCGCGCGGCCATCGGTAAAATAGGCAACAGGATCGTAGCCCAAGATCGCAACGTTCCCAAAATAGCCCGTGTTGACTGGAATGCGCTCCTCGGCGGCGGCTTTGCCACACGAGAAAATTGCGATTGTGACCACCGCCGCAGTCAGATAGCCGATAGTTGCAGACCGGTTCATCATCGTACGTCTCCTATCGTGCAACAATTCATTTTCCCGCAGCGGCGCACTCGTCGTACGCGCCCTTCCCCATGACATCGGCCGGTTGACACTTGGCGCCGTGACGTTTGAGGAGCGCCATCACGTCCGTGCTCTCCATGTAAGTCGCCGCCGTCAGCGGCGTGTATCCGTTGCCCTGCACTGCTTCAAGTTCGGCACCGCGCTCGAGCAATAGCTCAACCACAGCGGATTGATTCTCCTCAGCCGCCACGTGCAGAGGCGTGATATTGCGCTCGGCGTGATCATCAACGACCATGCCGTGATCCAGCAGCATCGTTGCAATCTCAATACTACCCGAGTAGGCGGATGCATGCAGCGCGGTGAAGCCGCGATCATTCCGTGCCTTGATATCGGCGCCCGCCTCGATCAACGCGTCAGCGACCGCCGTCTGGCGAGCCAGTGCCGCCTTGATGAGCGGAGTCTCGTTGCTCTGATCGCGTTCGTCGACGTCCGAGCCAGCGGCAATGAGCTCTTGCACCTTGGTGACGTCGCCGGCGTGCGCAGCATCGCCTAACGACTGGGCGATTGCTCGGCCGTGCACAACGGTGATGCCAAAGACCAAAAACAGGGCGATGATCCATATTGCCCGCATCGCGCCACCCTCCGAGGTCTGGCCGATAGTGCGAACAAAACTGCATCTGCTGGGCATTGCTCGGCAGAAGTACTTAATAATGCTCCACGAATCTGAGGCAATCAAGCGTTGAGAAAGGACATGCCTTGGGAGCACCACAGGACAGCTTTCCCTTCGATAGTGGACGCCAGCGTAACCAGGGAGCTTTGCGTGAACGGACAGCTCCGCAGCCCGTCCACATAGAGCGGCCCTATCGTGTGCGTAAGTTCTGTCGCACTGTCGAAATCGGTACGGGTCGAACGTCATGGAGCCGGCGGTGCATGCCGCGCCGCGCCAACGGAGGGAGACGGTCATGAAATACATGCTGCTGATCTACGGCGAGGAGGCGAAGATGCGCGCGATCCCCAAGGAGGATGCGAGCAAGATGATGCCGGCCTATATCGCCTACACCGAGGCGTTGAAAACGGCCGGCATTCTGCTCGGCGGCGACCGCCTGCAGTTCACCGACATGGCAACAACGGTGCGCATCCGCGAGGGCAAGACCAACGTCGTCAACGGCCCCTATGCGGAAGCCAAGGAACAGCTCGCCGGCTATTATCTGATCGATGTACCGGACATGGACAGCGCCTTGTCCTGGGCCTCGCGCTGCCCCGGCGCCAGTGCCGGCACGGTCGAGGTGCGCCCGCTCTGGGTCTTGCAGTAGGTCCGTGACGGCGCGCGACGACGGAGTCGGTCATGCGGCGGCGGAAGCGGTCGCGCGCCGCAGCTATGGCAAGCTGGTCGCCTATCTCGCCCAGCGCACCCGCGACGTGGCGGCGGCGGAGGATGCGTTGTCCGACGCCTTCGCCGCCGCGCTCGCGGACTGGCCCGCGCACGGCATTCCGCAGCAGCCGGAGGCCTGGCTGCTCGCGGTGGCGCGCCGCAAGGCGGTGGATGCCGCACGCCGTCGCCGAGTCAGCGACGCGGC
>DATFGD010000492.1:0-7917 GCA_035249725.1 Burkholderiales bacterium | reverse complement strand
GGAGAATTGAAAGGTGCCCGCGTCCGCCGGGCCGGCCGTGGGCGTATGCCGTAAAGTGAACGTGTCGGTTGATGGCGTGTACACGCCGACGCCGGTCGAGAGGACGCAACGATCCTCCAAGTGTTCGACGCTCAAGATGGTCGTTCGTGGGCGGGATCGCCGGGTGGTTCGTCGAGTTCTCATGGGTAACTATCTGTATGGGTCCGCGGGGCGCAGTTTCTTCGAACGTCCGGATTGCTGGAAAACTTTGATTGAGACGGCCAGCAGACAGCACTTAGTGCGCTATCGAGTCCCATCCGGGCGCGCCGGCCGCCGGATAACCGCAGAGAACGGTTCGTGACCAGCCGCCGAGCGCGATTTGCGATCGTCCGGCCAGTCAAAGCGGGGGCGGGGGGTAGGATGCAAAATCTAAGCCAAAAAGGCGGAGAAGGATGGCTCTTTTTGATCCAATGCAACGAGCATGGTGAGGCGGCACTAATTTACTCTGCTGAAAACATAAAAGAGACTACGGTGGAGGCATATACTGACGCCGATTCCGCGCGCCTGTGGGATCGACCGTCGGCGTCAGAGACGCCTCCCACATGATTTTTTCAACTGCGTTGCTGAGCTCTCACGAGTTCAACTATGCTCAATTCGCCGCTCGCGTCTGGGGCCAGCCGGGCGGCCACAACTTGCGGATCGTGCGAAAAAAGCGCGATGCGATGCTGTTCCGCGATGTCGTTCAGGATGCGCGGCTTGATGCGGCGAACCGCGAGCGGCAACTGGTCATACGCCATGGTCCAGAACGTCGGCAAGTGAGCGGCGGTGGGACATATGTCGGCCAGGCAGGTCGCCGATTCATCTTCCGACTCGATGCGGACGATTTGATGCCCGCGCGTGTGAGCGCCGGTGAGCTGCGTAGTTATTCCCGGAACAATCTGTGCATCGCCTTCAACGATTTCCAAAAGTCCGGCGCGTTCGATGGGCACGAAGTCGTCGAGCGAGTACGCGCCGGCCAGCTCGGGAAGCACGGCGAGCGCATCCTCCCATTCGAAGCGCTGGACGTAGTGCCGCGCGCGAGGGAACGTGGGCCGAACGGCGCCGTCCTCATCGCGATCCGTCGCTCCACCGGCATGGTCGAAATGTAAATGCGTCAGGATCACCCAGTCGATTTGCTCCGGCGTCACGCCAGCTGCGGCGAGGTTTCGCACGAGCGGTGCACCATCATCCAGCCCGTGGCGCTGCCGAAGTTTGTGCGGCAGTTTTCCGCCATAACCAGTGTCCACGAGGCCCAGCGAATCGCGCGTGCGCACCAGAACGCAGTTCGTGTCGAGCCGGATGCGGTTGAGCTCGTCGGGCGGCGACTTCTGCTGCCACAGCACACGCGGGATGACGCCGAACATGTTGCCGCCGTCGATCCACAGCTGCCCGCCGCTTACGATCGTGAGCCGGATGTCGCCGACGGAGATGGATGAGTTCGTCACGGCTGCTCTCTTTCGACGAGCATCGCCACGGCGTTGCCCCCACCGAGGCATAGCGCAGCGACGCCCAGCCGGCCTTCGCGCTCGTGAAGCGCGGAGAGCAGCGTTACGAGCACCCGCGCACCGCTTGCGCCGATGGGATGCCCCAGCGCTATCGCGCCGCCATGTACATTGACGCGGTCCGCAGGCAGCCGCAGCGCGCGCATGCAGGCAAGCATTTGCACGGCGAACGCTTCGTTGATTTCGAACAGGTCGATTTCCTCCAGCGAGCGCTTGGCTTTGGCGAGGACGCGCCTGATGGCTTCGACGGGCGTTGTAAAAACGTCTAGCGGCTCGCCGCCCGATGTGACCGACGCAACAATTCGCGCAAGTGGCCGCCGGCCAGAGCTCGCGGCGACCGACTCGGAGCCGACGACGACCGCCGCGGCGCCGTCGCTGATCATCGACGAGTTGCCGGCGGTGACCGTGCCGCCCGCGCGGAACGATGGCTTAAGCTTCGCAAGTTTTTCGAGCGTGGTGTCGCTGCGCGGGCCCTCGTCGCGCGATACGAGCGTTTCATCGGAACCACGCGCCACGGGAACGCCCACGATTTCCGCGGCAAAGGCGCCCGATTCGGCAGCATGCACCGCTCGGCGATGACTTTCGAGCGCACAGCGGTCCTGCTCGTCGCGCGAGATTCCGGCTTGCTCCGCAAGGCGGTCCGCGATTTGTCCCATCGACTGCCCGGTGAACGGGCAGGTGAGTCCATCCTGCATCAGGGAATCCACGAGCGGGCGATTACCCAGCGGTGGCGCATCGCGCGGCAGCACCCAGCCCGCCTGGCTCATACTTTCCATCCCGCCGGCGACGACGAGATCCACATCGCCGCAGCGCACGCCCTGCGCCGCCAGCATTACGGCTTTAAGTCCCGAACCGCAGACTTTGTTGACCGTCAGCGCGGCAACTGTCGGCGGCAGGTCTGCTCGAAGCGCCGCTTGCCGCGCGGGCGCCTGGCCCGCGCCGGCCGAGAGCACGTTGCCGAGAATCACTTCGTCAATTTCGCGCGCTTCAGCGCCGGCCCGAGCCACGGCCTCACTCACCGCGACCGCGCCCAGCTCGGTAGCAGCGAGCGACGAAAGCGACCCTCGAAACTTGCCGATGGGTGTGCGGCACGCGGATAGGATATAGGCGTCGGGCATGGGCATCGTCCATTGAGCCGGTGGTCAGGCCATCGGAATTATAGATAACCGAACAAGCACAACGAACATGGTGTTGGTGACAGTGGGGGGCTTCCGTTATACACAAAACTGAAAGCGGCGTAGAATTGTGACGTACCAGAGAATTGGGCACCGCCTATGGCCAGCCGCCACAAACCACAGGCTCAAGACGTTCCCTGGGTCGACGGCCGAACGATCGGCCAGGCATTGAGGGACACCGCACGGCGCTATCCGCAAGGCGAGGCGCTGGTGTTTTGCAATCCTCCGGCGAGGATGACCTGGCGTGAGCTGGATGCCGCCGTCGACCAGGTCAGCCGCGCGCTTCTGGCCCTGGGATTCGCGCCGGACGATCACTTCGGCGTGTGGGCGACCAACGTGCCGCAGTGGGTTTTGCTGCAGTTTGCGACCGCGCGAATTGGCGTCGTGCTGGTCAACATCAACCCCGCGTACCGGACCGGCGAACTTAAATACGCGCTCTGCCAGTCGGACGTCCGCGGGCTGGCGCTCGTCGATGCGTTCAAGTCATCGAACTACTTCGAGATGCTCGGGGAAGCCTGTCCGGACTTGGCGTCGGCCGTCCCGGGCCAGTTGCGAAGCGAGGCGTTTCCAAAGCTGCAGTGGGTCGTGTCGCTGCGCGGTGAGACGCCTCGCGGCGCCATTTCCTGGGACGAACTGCTCGAGCGCGCCGACGATGTGCCGCTGAGCCGCGTCGACGAAGTGGCCGGAGGGCTCAATCCGAACGACCCGATCAACATCCAGTACACTTCGGGCACGACCGGCTGCCCGAAAGGCGCGATGCTCTCGCATCGCAACATCCTGCTCAACGCGTTCTACGCCGGCGAATGTCAGAAGCTCGAACCTACGGATCGGATTTGCATCCCGGTGCCGCTGTATCACTGTTTCGGCTGCGTGCTGGGAACGTTGTGCGCGGTGGCACGTGGGTCGGCCATGGTGTTTCCGGCCGAAAGCTTCAATCCATGTGCAACGTTGGCGGCCATCGAGCAGGAGCGCTGCACCGCCGTGTATGGCGTGCCGACGATGTTCATCGCCATGCTGGAGCACGAGGATTACCCGCGGCGCGATCTGTCGTCGCTGCGCACGGGCATCATGGCCGGCAGCCCCTGCCCCATCGAAACGATGAAGCGCGTGACGCAGGAGATGGGCGCCCGGGAAATCACCATCGGCTACGGGCAGACGGAAGCCTCGCCGCTGATCACCCAGACGCGCACCGACGACCCAATCGAGTTGCGCGTGGGCACGGTGGGCCGGCCAATACCGGGCGTCGAAGCGAAGATCGTCGACGTTGAGTCGGGCGCCGACTTGCCTGACGGCCAGCCCGGCGAGCTCTGCGGACGCGGGCACGGCGTCATGATTGGCTACTACAAGATGCCCGACAAGACGGCCGAAGCCATCGACTCCGGCGGCTGGCTGCACACCGGCGACTTGGCCCTGCGAGAGCCAAACGGGTACTACCGCATCACCGGTCGGCTGCGCGACATGATCATTCGCGGCGGTGAAAATATTTATCCGCGCGAAATCGAGGAACGGCTGTACGAGCATCCGGCCGTGATGGAGGTGCAAGTCGTCGGCGTGCCGGACCGGCGGCTCGGCGAAGAGGTGCTGGCCTGGGTCAAGCTCAAGAGCGGATGCCAGGTGACGGAGGGCGAGCTGCGCGGGTTTTGCCGGCAATCGCTCGCGCATTTCAAAGCGCCGCGCTACTGGAAGTTTGTGGACAGCTTCCCCACAACGGTTACGGGCAAGATTCAGAAGTTCAAGATTCGGGAGCAGGCAATTGAGGAGCTTGGCTTGCACGACGTGGCGAAGATTGAAACGGCGTGAGGAGCGGGGAGTAATATGCGCGCCGGCACTAAATACGCCGACAGCCCCCGGCTTTGCCGGGGGTTAAACCAAGCACACGGTTCTATCGCATGAAAAACCCCCGGCAAAGCCGGGGGCTGCAGCCGTATACGTCATGGAAATCGCTGGATCAACCATCCTGGTCACCGGCGGAAGCTCGGGCTTGGGCGCGGCTTGCGTCGAGGCGCTCGCGCGGCGTGGAGCTGGAGTGATCGTCGCCGACGTCGCTCAGCCGCGTGGTAGTGCACATGGAAATTTGTCAGATCGCGTGCACTTCGTGCAGACTGACGTCACTAGTGAATCGGACGTGCGCGCGGCGATCGCGGCCGGTGAAGGACGGTTCGGACCACTGCGCGGCGTTGTTGCCTGCGCCGGTGTGTTGCACGCCGAGCGCGTGCTCGCGCGCGACGGTGTCGCATCGCTCGAAGCGTTTCGCCGAGTTATCGAGGTCAACCTGAACGGCACGTTTAACACAGTCGGGCTGGCCGCGGAAGCCATTGCCCGCAGCGTGCCGCAGCAGGATGGGCTGCGCGGCGTGGTTGTAATGACCTCGTCGATTTCGGCCTTCGAAGGCCAGATCGGCCAGGCGGCGTATTCGGCGTCGAAAGGCGGCGTGGCGTCGCTCGCGCTGCCGCTGGCCCGCGAATTCGGCCAGCACGGCATCCGCGTCGTTGCCATCGCTCCCGGCGTGTTCGACACGCCCATGATGCAGGCTGCTCCCGAGCGGGTGCGGCAATCACTCGAGAGCCAGATCCCGTTCCCACACCGGTTGGGACAGGCTGACGAGTTCGCGGCCCTGGTGTGCCACGTGTTTGAGAACAACATGCTCAACGGGTGCGTGCTGCGACTGGATGGCGCGATGCGGATGGGGCCGAAGTAGCCACATCAGCCCGACGCGCCAGCGAGGGATTGAGTTGGCTTTTCCCTCGCTTGCGCTTCGGGCTAATGTGCAGCGTCGCGCACCAGGGAATCATCGTTTGCGCGCATTTCCCGCAGATGTGTTTCCGCTCGGCGGAACGAATCGGCCAGCGCGAGACGGGCTGCGGCGTCTTGGCGTCGAACGTTGCGGGCAAGCTCGCTATCCCAGCGGCTCAGCGCGCAGGCCGCGGCGAAAAGCTCCATTGCCAGCCACGCGATGCGCTCCTGCACGAGCTGCCGTTCCAGGACTTCCTCGCGGTAATGGAAAAGTGTTCGCTCGACGGCGACACCGAGCTGGCGAATCAAGCTTCCGAGACGCCGGGCCTCCGGTTTCAGTTCCGTGGATTGAACCGGCACGGTTGGCGAGCTAAACCGTAAGCGGATGGCGCCCGCAAGAAACCGGCCGAACGTGCCGAAGCCGCTCCAGGGACGCTTGAGGCTATCGGCGACTTCCTTGAGGCGCATTCCCGGGCCGCGCATCCCCACCAGGCCGATGAACGACAGCAGCACTTCGTTTGCGCCTTCGCCGATCTGGTTGATGCGATGATCGCGCAGCATGCGCTCCAGCGGAAGGTCGGTGAAGTAGGCTGCGCCGCCGTGAATCTGGAAGGCGTCGTTGACCATGAGCCACAGCCGCTCGGTGCTCCACACCTTGAGCATCGCGGTCTCGAGCATGTAGTCTTCCAGGCCGCGGTCGATGAGGCCGGCGGTGACCGTGGTCATCGCTTCCATCGTGTACGTCCAGGCTGCCATGAGGGCCAACTTTTTCTGTACCAGCTCAAACTCGGCGAGCGCGCGGCCGAACTGCCGGCGAGTGCGTGCGTGCTCGGTAGCCAGCCGCAGGCAGGTTTTCGCCGCGCCTGTGCAGCATGCGCCAAACGTCGTGCGGCCGAAATCGAGCACCGTGAGCGCGAGTTTGAGCCCCTTGCCCGGCTGCCCGAGGATGTTCTCGCGCGGCACGTACATGTCGTGAAAGGCCAGCTTGGCCGTGGCCGAGCCGCGAACACCTAGCTTTTCCATGCGCGCTTCGACAATCTCGAATCCCGGCATGTCGGGCGTAACGACAAATGCCGTGACCGCGCCGCCCTCGCGGCCGGCCACCGGCGTTCTGGCCATGACCGTGAGAAACTCCGCAATCGCCCCGTTGGTGATGTATCGCTTCTGGCCGTTGAGCACGTAGCCGGCTCCATCGGCCGACGGCGTGGCCGACGTCTGCACGTTCGCCGCATCGGAGCCGGCTTCCGGTTCGGTCAGGGCGAACGCCGCCAGTTTTCGACCACTCACCAGATCGGGCAGCCATTTCCGTTTCTGCTCCTCAGTGCCGAACAAAAGCAGGGCGCGCATGCCGATCGAATGGTGCGCGTTGACGAAAATCGCCGTCGAGCTGCACCGCGAGCCAATCACCTCCAGCAGCCGGCAGTAGCCCATCTGCGAAAAGCCGCGCCCGCCGAACTGGGTCGGCGCCGTCATGCCGAGTATGCCGAGCTCGCCGAGACCGTCGATGACTTCGCGCGGAATGTCGGCCTCGCGATCGATCCGCTCCGGATCGAGAAAATCGTCGCAGAATCGCTCCAGCCGGGCGACGGCCTGTTCGACCTCGTCGCGCTGGTCGGCCGCGAGTTGAGGATACGGAAACACCCAATCGGCCACGAACCGGCCGTCGAACAATCCCTTCGCCACGCCGATCGTCTGCGGCAGCGACGCGAGAACTTCCTCGGCCCGCTGCACTTGCTCGTCGCGCTGGGCGAGTCGATTCGGTTGTTCGATGGTGGTGGACATGGCTCGGTATTAGTATCGGGATAGACCAAGCTCCATGGTGAATGCTAATAACGTCGTCCAATGCGACACCAATGACTAATTGTTGTACGCAGCTCTCCTTCCGGCCAATTGCGACGTGCGATGCCCCCCTACAGGACATCCTTTGGAAGGGGCATTTCCAGGAGAATCTGGCCGATTGCCTTTCCTTGGGCGTCGGTGCGCAAGCTGCGGCCTAGAGCTCCGCGGAGCACGAAATTGAGTGCCTTGAGATTCGGCAATTCATAGCGCTCGACCGATTCAATTCCCAGCGGCGCGAGGAAGCCAGACACACGTTCGGCCGAGAGCCAATCGCGCAAAAACGGCCACCTGCGTTCGCTACGCGCAATCACGCCGACGTTGGCGCTGGTGCCTTTATCGCCGCTGCGGGCGCAGGCGATGTCGTATAAGTAGCTCCCTCTCCCTCCGGGAGAGGGTTGGGGTGCGGGAATGGCAGAGGACGGCAATTCACCCTCGCCCTGCCCTCTCCCTGTGGGAGCGCGAATTGCGACAGCCTTTGCAGGCGCAGCGCTTTCAAGAATTTCGACGTGTGGCACAATCGCATCGCGCGAGATCAAGCAAGGCCAGTAGCGAAACACGGAATGAACGCGAGGGCGCCCTTCCGCGTAGCCGGTTGTCCCCTGTGGCCCGGCGGTGATGAACGGCATTAGCTCGCGCGCGAAGCGCTCGGC